>NZ_JAKLSP010000019.1:0-138648 GCF_022014505.1 Pseudomonas sp. PGPR40
TTGAGTCCCCTGAAGGGCCGTCGAAGACTACGACGTTGATAGGTTGGGTGTGTAAGCGCTGTGAGGCGTTGAGCTAACCAATACTAATTGCCCGTGAGGCTTGACCATATAACACCCAAGCAATTTGCAGGCTTCGAGCTGAAAAGCGAAAGAGCACCAGATTGCGGTGTGTGAAGACGCAATGAACCGAAAGTTCGGCTCGCTCACAAAAAGCCAAGGCAACACACAAATCTATTACATACCCAATTTGCTGAAGCGAGGCCAACTGGCCACGACTCGGTACCCGAATTTCTTGACGACCATAGAGCATTGGAACCACCTGATCCCATCCCGAACTCAGCAGTGAAACGATGCATCGCCGATGGTAGTGTGGGGTTTCCCCATGTGAGAGTAGGTCATCGTCAAGATTAAATTCCGAAACCCCTATCTGCATCTGCAGGTAGGGGTTTTGTTTTGTCCGCAGGAAAAGAACACTTCAGCGTCAGCACAAAATTGCACAGTTATTTTCGAGTCAGGACACTAGAATAGGTCCAACTTTTTTGGAGCCAGAGCCTTTATGCCAGATCCGGTTGACGCCCCTGGGCTGTCAGATTTACCGCTGGACGACTTGGTAGCGTGTCATGAGTGCGACTTGCTGATGCGCAAGCCTGAGCTTGCTCATGGTGAGAAAGCCGTCTGTGTACGCTGCGGTTATGAGCTGTATGCCCATCGACATAATGTCGTGCAGCGCAGTCTGGCCTTGGTCATTGCCGCACTGTTGTTGTACATCCCGGCGAACTTTTTACCCATCATGCAGCTCCATCTACTCGGACAGTCGTCGCACGATACTGTCTGGAGTGGCGTTGTCGGTCTGTTCAATACCGGGATGCGAGGCGTAGCGGCAGTGGTATTCCTTTGCAGCATGGGGATTCCGCTGCTCAAGCTGCTTTGCCAACTGGTCGTACTGCTGAGTATTCGCTTCGATATCGGACGCAGTTACGGCTTGCTGCTCTACCGCATTTATCACCATCTACGAGACTGGGGGATGCTCGAGGTTTACCTCATGGGCGTACTGGTTGCGATCGTTAAATTGGCCGATATGGCGGCGATCACCGTAGGTTTTGGTCTGGCGTGCTTCATCAGTTTGTTGTTGGTTCAGGTCTGGCTGGAAGTGGTGATGTCACCGCACCAGATCTGGCAGGCTCTATCAGGAGAAGATGCCCATGCGGGCGATTGATGCAGGCATTCTGATTTGTGCTGAATGCCACGAGTTGAACAAGCAGGAAGCCGATACCGACGAGCAGGTTTGCACTCGTTGCGGTGCGCTGGTTCATGCCCGCCGCCCGAACAGCCTGATGCGTACCTGGGCGTTATTGGTCACAGGCGCGATTCTCTACATTCCGGCTAACGTGCTGCCGATCATGACCGTCAATTCCTTGGGCCAAGGCGATCCGAGCACCATCATGTCCGGTGTGATCCAACTGGTTCAGCACGGCATGATTCCAATCGCCGCCGTGGTTTTTATCGCCAGCATCCTGGTCCCCACGTTCAAGTTGGTGGGTATCGCATTGCTGCTGTTTTCGGTGCAGCGCCGCCAGCCGCTTTCGGCACGCCAGCGCATTCTGATGTACCGCTTTATCGAGTTCATCGGCCGCTGGTCGATGCTGGATATCTTTGTGATCGCCATCCTGGTGGCGGTTGTGAATTTCGGACGGCTTGCCAGTATCGAAGCCAATCCTGGCGCCATTGCCTTCGCCAGTGTGGTGATTTTGACGATGCTTGCCGCAGTAACTTTCGATCCCCGACTGATTTGGGATAACACGGAGTCGGACGACGACCATGACTGATTTGCCTAAAGCGAAAACCCGACCGGCCTCGAACTGGTCTGCCATTTGGGTGTTGCCCCTGATCGCCTTGATCATCGGCGGCTGGCTCGGCTGGCGTGCCTACAGCGAGACGGGCATCGAGATTCAGGTGCGTTTCGAAAGCGGTGAAGGCATTCAGGCCAATAAGACCGAAGTTGTCTACAAAGGCATGTCGGTCGGTAAGGTGAAAGCCCTCAAACTCGATGATGAAGGCAGCTCCAAAGGAGTGATCGCGACCATCGAGATGAACAAGGATGTGCAGCAATACCTCAAGACCAGCACGCGTTTCTGGCTGGTCAAGCCGAGCGTTAGCCTGGCCGGTATCACAGGCCTGGAGACACTGGTCTCGGGTAACTATGTGGCCGTCAGCCCTGGCGAAGGCGAGCCAACCCGCAAGTTCAAGGCCCTTGCCCAAGAGCCTCCGCTGTCGGACGCCAAACCCGGCCTGCACTTGACCATCAAGGCTGATCGCCTTGGCTCGCTGAATCGCGGCAGCCCGGTGTTCTACAAGCAGATTCAGGTCGGTCAGATCAAGAGCTACGTGCTGTCCGCAGACCAGAGTACGGTCGAACTCAAAGTCTTCATCGAGCCGACTTACGCCAACCTGGTGCGCAAACACACGCGGTTCTGGAATGCCAGCGGCATCAGTATCGACGCTAACCTTTCTGGTGTGAAAGTGC
This sequence comes from Pseudomonas sp. PGPR40, assembly GCF_022014505.1. Taxonomy (NCBI): domain Bacteria; kingdom Pseudomonadati; phylum Pseudomonadota; class Gammaproteobacteria; order Pseudomonadales; family Pseudomonadaceae; genus Pseudomonas; species Pseudomonas sp. PGPR40. The sequence goes on from NZ_JAKLSP010000019.1 coordinate 2,525, forward strand.
GCAGCGAGTCCCTCGCCAGCATCGTCGCCGGTGGTATTGCATTTGCCACTCCGGAGAGCCGCAAGGACAGCCCGCCCACCGATCCAAGCCTGCCGTTCCGTCTCTATGAGGATTTCGATGCGGCCGCAGCGGGTATTCGGGTCAAGGTTAAACTCAGTGATTTCGAAGGCCTGCAGGCCGGGCGTACGCCGGTGATGTACAAAGGCATCCAGGTCGGTAATCTGAAAACGCTCAAGATTGACCCGGACCTGTCCAGTGCTAGCGCCGAGTTGACGCTCGACCCACTGGCCGAGGATTACCTGGTCACTGGTACCCAGTTCTGGGTGGTAAAACCGTCGATTTCGCTCGCCGGTATCACGGGCCTGGAAGCGCTGGTAAAAGGTAATTACATCGCCGTGCGCCCTGGTGACAAGGGCGGTGCACCGCAGCGCGAGTTCGAAGCACGGCCCAAGGCGCCGCCGCTGGATTTGCGTTCGCCAGGCCTGCACTTGGTGTTGTTCACCGACAACCTTGGGTCTCTGGAAGTCGGCAGTCCGATTCTCTACAAACAGGTCAAGGTCGGTTCGGTTCAGAGCTATCAATTCTCCCGCACCAAGAAGCAGCTGGTGATCGGGGTGCATATCGAGAAGGAATACGAAGGGCTGGTCAACGCCTCGACGCGTTTCTGGAATGCCAGCGGCATTACGCTCACCGGTGGGTTAACCGGCGGCATCCAGGTCAAAAGTGAATCATTGCAAAGCCTGATGGCTGGAGGTATCGCCTTCGAAACCCCGGAAGCCAAGGCGCCATTGCAAAAGCGTATTCCACGTTTCCGCCTGCATGCCAACCATGATGACGCAACACAGAAAGGCACTGTGGTGACGATCAAGGTCGATCGCGCCGATGGCCTGCGCAGTGGCACGCCGGTTCGATTCAAAGGCCTGGACGTTGGGAAGATTGAGGACGTCGATCTCACTGATGACCTGCAATCAGTGCTGCTGACCGCGCGGATCACAGAAGTGCCGGAGCGTATCGCTCAGGTCGGCAGTCAGTTCTGGGTCGTCAAACCTGAGCTCGGTCTGCTTAAAACCTCGAACCTCGAAACTTTGGTCACCGGGCAATACATCGAAGTGCAACCGGCGCCGAAGAACCTCGGCCCGCAGAAGACTTTCGTGGCATTGACCAATCCCCCGGAAACCGCCAAGGAAGAGGCTGGTTTAAGCCTGGTGTTGAGCGCTGCTCGTCGGGGGTCGCTGAAGATCGGCGTTCCCGTCACCTATCGCGAAATCACGGTAGGCAAGGTGACCGGCTATGAGCTGGGCCAAACGGCCGATCGAGTGTTGGTGCACATTCTGATCGAGCCGAAGTATGCACCACTGGTGCGCAGTGGTACGCGGTTCTGGAATACCAGTGGTTTTGGTTTTGACTACGGCTTGTTCAAAGGCGCGACAATACGCACTGAATCGCTGGAAACGCTGGTTCAGGGCGGTATTGCCTTTGCCACGCCAGATGGCGACCGCATGGGTGTCCCGGCGCGGCCCGAGCAGACGTTCCCGTTGTTCGACCAGTTCGAAGATGAGTGGCTGACCTGGGCGCCGAAGATCTCGATCGGCAAGTAGTCTATCGGCGCCTGTGATACCGCCTTCGCGGGCAAGCCCGCTCCCACATTTAATCGGTGTCGTACGCAAATGTTATGCACGACAAAGATCCAGTGTGGGAGCGGGCTTGCTCGCGAAGGCGGCCTAAAGCTCACAGAAAGTCTCTAGTCATTGCATAAAAAAGGCCGCGATCCATTTGGATCGCGGCCTTTTTGTTGGCTTGGATTAAGTCAAATCAGACTGCATCCAGCTCTGGCTCATCAGCTTGTACAACAACGGTTGCCTTCACTTCATCGTGGCGACGGATGTATTTCCAGTCCGCCTCATCGATGTAGATACCGTTCGGGCCGCTGCCGCCTTCCAGGTCGATGGCGACACTGGCGCAGACTTGCGGCTTCACACTTGCCAGGATCGGCACGAAGCCTAATTGCAGACTGGTTTCCAGCAGTGCTGCCTGGTTCTTCTCGTCGATGTCCGCCGCCTCGTCGAGGTAGTACGGCAAGCGCACGCGACCGGCCTGGTCGCGGTCCATCAAGTGCAGCAACAAGTACATGTTGGTCAGCGCCTTGATGGTCATGGTGGTGCCGTTGGACGCCGCGCCGTCGATGTCGGTGTGGATCACCGGTTGGCCATTGACCTTGGTGATCTCGAACGCCAGCTCGAACAGATCCTTGAGACCGAGCTGGTTGTGGTTGGCCGCCACCAAGCGCGCAAGGTATTCCTTGGCTTCCTCGTTTTTGTTGTCCTGATCGGCGCTTTGGCTCAGGTCGAAGACAGAAAGGGTTTCGCCTTCTTCGTACTGACCGGCGCTGTGGATGATCTGGTCAATGTGCTTGAGCGCTTCCTTGTTCGGCGCGAGCACGATGCGGAAGCTTTGCAGGTTGGAAACCTGACGTTTGTTGATCTCGCGGTTGAACAGCGCCAGTTGATGTTCGAGGCTGTCATAGTCGCTGCGAATGTTACGCAGGGTCCGGGCGATGTCGGTGACCGCCGCACGACGCGCCTTGCCGAGGGTCAGGGCTTCGTCGGTGCGGTGTGCGTAGGCATTGATCAGCAGTTGCAGGCGACGCTCCATATCGTCTTCGCTGTCAAACTTGGCCACGCCTTTCAGGCGAACCTGAGCGTAGAGCGCCTCGATCTGCCCGTCGCTGCGTAGCAAACCTTGCCAGCTGTCCTGATAGTCATTGAGCAACGGCAGCAGGTTGTCCATGGAATCGTCGACCGGGTCCATGAACGGCGTGCCGAATGGCAGGTCCGCCGGCAACAGCTGACGACGGCGCAGGGCGTCGTCGAGGGTGCGTTGCTTGGCTTCCATGTCGCCGATCTGCCGGCCGACCAGTTGCAGCTTGGCCGACAGTTGCTGGACGCGTTCGGTGAAGGCGTCGCTGGAGCGCTTCAATTCATCCTGAGCGGCTTCCATCTGTGCCAACTGCTCAAGCTTGTCGCCTTCTTCGGCGCTCAGGGTTTGCGCGCGGCGGAAGTCTTCCAGGGCTTTCTGTGCATCCAGCACTTGCTGGTACAGCGCTTCGGTCTGGGTCTTGCTGGCCGCGCGGTCGGCAGCCACGGCAGCTTGAGTTTTGAGCTGCTTGAGTTCTTTTTCCAGGCGGTCTTTCTGATCGCGCAACGCCGCACGGTCAGCCAGGGCTTGCAGCGCTGGCGGCTCAATGTGCGAGATGTCGATCGACAGGCCCGGCACTTCGAAGCGCTCGCCTTTGAAACCATCGAGGATCAGTTCCATGGATTTGACCCACTGACCGTCCTCATCCAGCGTAATGCCGTGCTCGCCCAGCGGCAGGCTGAACAGCGCGTTGTTGAACAACCGCATCAGGCGCTCGACGTCCTGCTGCGAAAACTCTTCGCGCAGACGGGCGTAGCTGTTGTTGTCGGCGTGATCGAGTTGCTGCTTGACCGACTTCAGGCGTTTTTCCAGATCCCGCAGACGCTCTTCCAGATCCTCGGCGCTGAACTGTCGCGACTGGGCCAGCGCACCGGCCAGTTCGTCGTGCGCATCCTTGGCCGCGAGCAGTTGCTGCTCAAGGACTTTGACATCATCGACCAGGGCGAAGCGATGCTTGAGCACTGACAACTCGCCGAGCCAGCGCTGGATGCCGGTGATTTCCCGCTCCAGACGCATCAGCTCCTGAGTGCCGCCGCGCTGATCGTTTTGCAACGCGTCCTGCTCGTTACGGTAGTGCTCGGCCTGAATCGTCAGTTCTTCCTTGCGCGCACTGGCATAGTCCGACCAGGTGCCGAGCAAGGAATCGAGCAGCGGCGAGATCCGGTGCAGTTTGCCACGCAGGATATTGCGCTGGGCCACGCCAGCGGCCAGTGCTTCAACCAGCGGGCCAGCGGTGACCAGCGAGTTGTAATCCTGCTCCATGCGCCGTACATCGCGGAACGCTTCTTCACACGCGGCGATGTAATCGACGCTGCCGGAACGCAGGCTGTGTTCGAACGCATCGAGGAACAACTGCTTGAGTTTCGCCGCGGTGATTTCGCGCATGTGCAGCAAGTTGATGAACAGCGCGCGGAAGGTCTTCAGGCTCTGTTCACTGGTGGAGCGCAGCGGGATCAGGGTCAGGTCGAGCGGAATCGACGTATGACCGCCAACCAGCAAACGACGCAGTTCATCGGGCTTGAGTTCGTAGGCTTTCAGGCCTTCGCGCTCAAGGTTGGTGAACAGTTCTTTCTGACGCAGGCAGGTGTCGTTTTTCTGATAGTGAGCCAGATCGAGTTTGCCGGCATAGGCAAAGAACTGGTGACCGAAACCGCCACCGGGGCCGCGCCCGACCACGCCGATCACGTGCGGGCCATGGGGCAGGGAGACTTCCACCAGGATGTAACTGGTGTCGGAGGCGAAGTAGAAACGCCGTGATTGCTCCAGGCTGTACTTGCCGAAACTCATGTCCGACATGCGCGCCAGAATCGGGAACTGCAAGGCGTTGATCGAGGCGGATTTACCGAGGTTGTTTGCGCCGTAAACCGACAGCGGCTCTTCCAGCGGGAACAGGCCGAGGCTGTAGCCGGCGGTGTTCAAAAGGGCAAAGCGGCGAATGCCGTAGCGTTCCTTGCTCATGCGTCGGTCTCCTGTTCTTCGGCGATGGCGCGGGCCAGGGCGTCTTCTTCGCTTTCTTCCTCGAAGTCACTGAGGTCCAGCGGATCATCGGTTTGCAGCAGCTTTTCATCGCTGTCGTCATCGATCAGCACCGGGACCGGCAGAGGCAACACGCTGTGCAGGCTGGCCGCCAGATCGCGGTCCTGCTGAACCGAGAGGCAAACGTCGAGGAAGCGGTGCATCGGCGGCAGGAAACGGTAAACGCCGTTTTCTTCGCTGGCGAAACCGAGCTGAGTCATGCGGCGCATGATTTTTTCTTCGAGTTCTTCGATGGTCTGCACTTCAGCCTGAATGAACAGGTCGCGGTACTTTTCCAGCAACGATGGCAGTTCATCACGGCCGAGGCTGCCACCGTCGAGCACGGCGATCGGGTCACGGCCCTGATCCGCCAGATGCTCGACGAGGATGAAGGTGAACAGTGCCAGACGTTGCGCAGTCTTGTTCACCGCCGCTGCGGCGAGGTCGGGTACGAAGTAGTAGAAACCCCGGGTGTCGCAGACCAGTTCAAAGCCCAGTGCCTTGAACAGCGTGCGGTACTGGTCCTGGAAGTTCGACAGTTGCGCGTACAGCTCCGGATCGCGGCGGCTGACGTGGTAGCCCTTGAACAGCTCGCGGAAGATCGGCGCCAGCTGGGACAGTTCGGAAAGATCAAGATGCATGTGGAATGCTCGCAGAATTCTCGGGAACGTCATCGCGGGCCGAGAGCAGGGCGAAGGAGCGCAGGCTGACCTGATGCTCGTGAGTGTGGTAGTCGCGGCGTTCCAGACGCTCGCGTTTGAAGCGTTTTTCCCGCGACAAGCGCGAGAACCAGTACAACAATTCGTCGGTAGCGCCGTCCGGCTCCTGCTCCAGCAGCCAGGTCATCAGGTCCGGCATCGGCAGGGCGTCTTCGCAGCGTTCGAGCATTTCCCGAACCGTGCGTGGCGCGCGCGGGGCTTCGCCTTGGGTCTTGTGGGCCTTGGGGAAGCGCGCTGGTTTCGGCTCGAAACGGGCCAGGGCGTACACATAGGCTTCGACCTGACTGGCGCTGCCAAGGAAGGTGCTTTGCGGCCGGGTGAACATCGGCATCGCGGCTTGCGGAACGGCATCGATACCTTTACGACGAATCGCCGCCAGGGCCAGCGCCGCGCCGCGAGTCACGGCGTTGTGCCGGCGCGCTTCTTCACGCAGTGGCAGCAGCAGTTCACGGGCATGACGCAGGGTCAATTGCGCGCTGGTCTGCATTTCGAGGATGCGCGCGTGGGTGCGCAGCAGCATGTCGTCATCGACCAGATGGCCGAGGCGCTGCTGTTCGCTGAGCATCTTCAACAAAACGGTTTCGACTTTGCGCACGCCTTGCTCGAAGGCGCCGTCGGCGTTCACCAGATCGATCATTGGCTCGACGTATTCGTCCCAGGTCGCCAGCACTTCAGCGTAACGCTGGCGCAACGGAATCTGTCGGTCGCTGGTTTTCGCCCGTTCGGCGACGGCCACCAGTGCCTGTTCGTCGTTATCGAGTTTTTTCAGCACGTCACGCACGCGCATGTCGAGCAGGCGCAACTGGCGGGCCAGATCATTGCCGTCGCGGATATCGAACGCGTCCTGGATGTAACCGGCCAGACGCTCGAGGTGGCGCAGGTAAGCTTCGATTTCCAGGCACAGCCCCAGACGGTGCTCACGGCGCAGGTAAGCGAGGAAGTCGTGGATCTGCGCATTGAGCTCGAAACGGTTCGGGCTTTTGGCCACGGGAACCAGAATGTCGAGGCGGATCCACACGTCCAGCAGACTGGTGATGTCTTGCGGCGTACTGTCGAGTTGCTGGGCGGCCAGTTGCGTGCGCAGTTCGTTGAGGCTCAATGTGCCTTGGTCGAAGTGCTCGCACAGAGGCTCCAGAAGTGCCCAGTGTTCAGCGAGGGCGCGCAAGACGCGCTTGGGTTCGATCATCGGAATGGCCGGCTGGTTGGCGATTAAAAGCCGCGATTGTACTGCATCGCAGCCGTGTCGATTCACTCTCGGGATGGGCTGTCGCCATTTTTCATGGGTGGAAAGACTATCGGTGAAGTCTATCGATCAACAGCGCGGGCGATCTTGAGCGAAGGGCGGTAGAATCACCGCACTTTAGTTATCCACAAGTGGCCGACCTTTGCTTATCGAGTCCCGTCGCCGCGCTTATTTGACCGCCATGCAGGTGGTCAACTGGCTGCCGCGCACCGAATTGCCCTTTGCTGCGCCATCGCGGCCCGAACTGCTGGAGATGCCCGAGCCGTTGGTCGTCGCCCCGGTTACGCCTGTTCCGCAGGCACCCGTGGAACCTGCAGCCAAACCGGTCGAGCGGGTGAAGATCGAGGTGCCGCGCCCGACGCCATCGGCTGGTCGGCCGGCGAGCAAAACGGTGGAAGAGGCCGAAGAGGCACCGGTCGTCGCCAAAACCCCGCAAGTGCCGCCTCCGCGTTTCGCCCTGCAATTGCTGCGCGCCGGTCGTTGCCTGTTGCTGGTGGAGTTACCCACAGGCGAAAGCTTCCAGACCCGCGATCCGGCCTATCTGTTGCTCAAGGACATGCTGCGCGCCGCCGGTCTGCCGGACAGCCCGCAGATCGTCGGCGAACCGGTACGCTGGCCGCTGCTGGCGCGCGGCACCATGGATCAAGGGCCGGAAGCGGCTCGGGATTTCGTACAAGGTTTTCTGTCGGCCCGTCTGGAAGACGCTCCCTGCGTCTGCCTGTGGCTGATTGGCCTGCCGGCGGTGCGTTTTGCCGGTGAGGCCAACGCCGAATCCTTCAATCGTGAACTTCAGGTCGAAGGCCTGGGTTCGGCCTGGGCCTTGCCGGGTCTGGAATTATTAATGGAAGAGCCACAGCGTAAGGCTGATGTCTGGCAAGCCATGCGTCGGCTGATGGCGCGCTGGAAAGAATCGAATGAGTGATGCTGTATCGTTCCGCCCGATGACCGAGGCGGACCTGGACACTGTACTGAAAATCGAATACGCGGCTTACAGCCACCCCTGGACTCGCGGAATTTTTCTCGATGGCCTGGGCAAGTACCAGATCTGGCTGATGTTCGAAGGGCAGCAGCAGGTCGGTCATGGCGTGGTGCAGATCATTCTCGACGAGGCGCATCTGCTGAACATCACCGTCAAACCGGAAAATCAGGGCCGCGGCTTGGGTTTGACGCTGTTGGAGCATTTGATGTCGATTGCCTACAAGGCAGAGGCGCGGGAGTGTTTTCTGGAAGTGCGCGACAGCAACCGGGCGGCGTTTCGGTTGTATGAGCGGTATGGGTTCAATGAGATTGGGCGTCGGCGGGATTATTACCCGGCGGTGGGTGGGCGCGAAGATGCCGTTGTCATGGCGTGCACCTTGGTTGATTGATCCTTTTAAAAGCTTCGCGGGCAAGCCTCGCTCCTACAGGGTTGGTGTCGAACACAAATGTGAATGTCCAACCTGTAGGAGCGAGGCTTGCCCGCGAAGGCGTCCTCACTGACGACAACGATCAACGCTTGCCATCCATCGGATCGTGCCGCGCCAGTTCCGCCTCATCCAGCCCATCGCCACCGCCGATGTCGTCTTCATCGACAACGCTCAGATCCCAGTCCGCCTGGCCACCTTCACCCTCTTCATGGGCATCCCGTGCGCCGTCTTCACGGATCAGGGTTTCCGGGCTCATATCATCGTCGGTGGATTCATGGTTCTCGGTCGAGCCTCCGGTCATGCCGGCTTCACGCCCGCGTTCATCGGGCATTTTGCGCGCACGCTCGTGTTCAGGGATCAGGTCGCCGATTCTGGTACCCGGTTCTTCCTCGTCAAAATCCAGCTCACGGACCGAGCCCATGCGGTCTTCGTTGTCGTCGATGGGTTCGGGTTGTGCTTCATCGAACGGCCGTCGTGAATCAGTCATGGCATTTCCTCGTACGGTAGGCCTTGCTACAGTTGACCCACTGGGCTTGCGAGAATTCCACTGGCATGGAGCGTCGGGCATCATGGCTGTCTGCATCTTGCGCGTGACCCCGACAGGCGGTTGTCTGTCAAAGCAGCGCATCATTATCGAGGCTTCATTGCATGAACGACTTACAAGATCTGATTGATAACAATGAGCGCTGGGCCGACGCGATTACCCAGGAAGATCCTGATTTCTTCGCCAAACTGGCCCGTCAACAAACGCCGGAATACCTGTGGATCGGTTGCTCCGATGCCCGCGTGCCGGCCAATGAAATCGTCGGTATGTTGCCGGGCGATCTGTTCGTGCACCGTAACGTGGCCAACGTTGTATTGCATACCGACCTCAACTGCCTGTCGGTGATTCAGTACGCAGTCGATGTACTCAAAGTCAAACACATCCTGGTCACCGGCCACTACGGTTGCGGCGGTGTACGCGCCTCGATGCAGGACCGTCAGTTGGGCCTGATCGACGGTTGGCTGCGCTCGATTCGCGATCTCTATTATGAAAAGCGCGACGAACTGGCCAAGTTATCCACCGAAGAAGAAAGAGTCGACCGCCTCTGCGAACTCAATGTGATCCAGCAGGTGGCTAACGTTGGCCATACCAGCATTGTGCAAAACGCTTGGCACCGTGGGCAGAGCCTGTCGATCCATGGTTGCATCTATGGCATCAAGGATGGACGCTGGAAAAGCCTGAACGCCACCATCAGCGGTTTCGAACAGTTGCCGCCGCAGTACCGTTTACGTCCGGTCGAGGCGTTGTAAAAGCCTTTCAGCCGTGACTTCGTCGACGCCAGTGTTGAAAGAACTGTTCTCCATTGGCATTCGGCGACTCGTCATAGCCGATTATCCAGCCACGGCAGCAAGGACAACCGCAGCGGCAGGCGAACTGCCGCAGCAGCTTGTCTTCTGTCGCGGCGAAATCCATCGTCAGTCGATCACCCTTTTTGATGTCTTTGAGCGCCCATAACCACAGCTCGCTCATGTCGAGAAAGACGTTGGGGTCACAGGAGTGGCTCAGCAGACCGCAGAAGCGCGGATCGTAGATGTGGATTCCCGGCGCCAACTGCCGGGTGTGTCGGCAGCGATAGGGCAACAGATGTCCGGAAACCCTGCAGATTCGGCTGATGCGGGGGAACTCGCGCAGTGCCATGACAGCTATTGCCGATCCCTCGGCGTTGTAGAGGGTTTCAAAGTCGTCTTTGGAGGGGAATCCAAGGCGAAGGGGCAATTCTACAAATGGATAGATGCCATTGGATGGCGGCGGGGGGATTCCTTGTTGGGTGTGAGCTTTCATAACGATCCTTGTCAGCTGGGTGCTACGACTTCTATCAGCTGACATCCAGTCAGCTCTGCAGCACATGGGTACGCCCCAAGCCTCTCGCAAATGAAACAATTGTTCTACTGTCAAATATGACAGGCGAAAAAGGCTCTTCCCCGCGTTAGCCATGGCTCACGCGGGAAAGATATTCATCGTGTTACAAGTGTGGGGCAGGGGCGGAGGTCGCAAGAGACGGGGTCTTCAGCTGTTTCAGTTGCGATTTGACCGTCGTTGTTGCGCATTTGGCCACAGCCTGTTCAGGCGTCAGGTTGCGGATCGAGGTGTAGAACAGTTCGCAGGTTTTTTCTTTCTGGGTCACTTGCCAGGTTTGAGTGCAGCTTTTCAGTTGAATGGTAGGGTCAGTGCCCGGTTTGCTGCCCATCCCGGCTTGCCAGCACGCGGCGCTCAAATCCTGCCCCATGACTTTCAGCCCCGCGGCGTCAGCCTTGGCCTGGGCATCGCTGCCGCTGTAGGCCTCGGGATCGGCGGCGTACCAGATGTAGCTCGGATGGTTGGAACCCAGTACTGGCACCTTCACACCCTCGCTCGGGCTGATGGTTGCCAGGCCCAGCACGTCCACGGTCGGCCCGTATTGCTGCTTGATCCAGTTACGCACCGGTGCGCCGAAGGCAACCATTGGCAACGCAGCGCCGCTGGCGTTCTGGCTGACTTCCTTGACCATGGTGGTCTGGTAATCCTTGAAGTAGTCATAGACGCCTTCCAGGTCCTTGCCGGCGCTGGACGGCGCGGCAATCGGCGCGATGTCGATGATGGTCTGATAGCCCGGTGTCTGGTCGACGGGGATGCCGTTAGCGGTCAGCAGCGTGGCCCAGCGGTCGGTGGTCTTGGACTCCAGGTAGTCCTGGGCCTGGGTCAGCGAGTAATCCGGCGGGAAGTGCAGCAGTTCGACGCTTTTGCGGTTTTCCAGCGCCATGCCGAGTGGCAGGAACAGGTACCAGTTATAGGTCCATTTACCATCACTACTTAGCTTGCTGGCGCCGTTGTAAGCCAGATCGCCGGCATCGAGTAATGCAGCCAGTGGTTTTTCATAGCCGGCAGGCACGCCACTGATTGCGGCGTAGAGCTGATCGTTATCGGTTTTGACTTGGACTTTTGCGGTTTTGTAGCCATCGCGTTGTACGCTTTGGGTCAGGTAGTGCTCGACTGTCTGTTCCAGTGTCCAGTTGCGAAAACAGATGACGTTGCAGTTATTGGGGTAGGCGAATAGTCGGGTGACGCGTTCGGTACTGCCCAGTTTCAGATCGACATCGGCGTGGGCGGCGGCACTCAGGGTGAGTGCGGCGAGGGTGAGTCCTGCGAGTTTGAACATGCTCAGATCCTTTTCAGCGTGAGCCCTCGGAGGTGGGGCGGGGTACATACTGAAACTACTTGTGTCGAACGGTCTAGTGCTCATGTGAAAAGGTGTAACGGTTCACCAATGTGAACGTTGCTCACTCCCGCACTACGAGGGTCTGACGGGTTGTCCGCCAGTGTATTTACGTAGACCATGGGCGCCTTGGTTTTTTGCCTGCCAGAGTTCTTTGCCATGACTGCCAATACCGCTGCGAGCCCGGCGCCCTTCACCCGCTCGGACTACAAGACCCTGGGGCTTGCAGCCCTTGGGGGCGCGCTGGAAATCTATGATTTCATCATTTTCGTATTTTTCGCGCTGACCCTCAGCCAACTGTTCTTCCCGCCGGAAATGCCCGAGTGGCTGCGTCTGCTGCAAAGCTTCGGGATCTTCGTCACCGGCTACCTGGCGCGCCCGTTGGGCGGGATTCTGATGGCGCATTTCGCCGATCGACTGGGGCGCAAGAAGGTTTTCAGCCTGAGCATCCTGATGATGGCGTTACCGTGCCTGTTGATCGGGGTCATGCCGACCTACGCCCAGATCGGTTATTTCGCTCCACTCCTGCTGCTGGCCCTGAGGGTCCTGCAAGGCGCGGCGGTGGGCGGTGAAGTGCCAAGTGCCTGGGTGTTCGTCGCCGAGCACGCGCCGGTTGGGCATCGCGGTTATGCTTTGGGTTTCCTACAGGCGGGGTTGACGTTTGGCTACTTGATCGGAGCCCTGACGGCGACATTTCTGGCGCAGACGTTCACCCCGGCGGAGATCCTCGATTACGCCTGGCGCTACCCGTTTCTGCTGGGTGGTGTGTTTGGCGTCATCGGTGTCTGGCTGCGTCGCTGGCTCAGTGAAACCCCGGTATTCATGGCGATGCAGGCCCAGCGCGAGGCGGCTGTCGAACTGCCGCTGCGCACGGTTCTGCGCGAGCACCGCCTGGCGATGCTGCCGGCGATGATTCTCACCTGTGTGCTGACCTCGGCCGTGGTGGTATTCGTGGTCATTACCCCGACCATGATGCAAAAAACCTTCGGAATGACCGCTAGCCATACCTTCGCCCTGAGTGCCTTGGGCATCGTCTTTCTGAACATCGGCTGCGTACTCGCAGGGCTGCTTGTCGACCGCATCGGCGCCTGGCGCACGGTAATGCTGTATAGCCTGCTGCTGCCTTTGGGCATTGGCGTGCTCTACACCTGCCTGATCATTGAGGGGCAATGGATCGGGTTGGCCTATGCGATGGCCGGCCTCAGTTGCGGGGTAGTCGGCGCGGTGCCATCGGTGATGGTCAGCCTGTTTCCGGCGCGGATTCGCGTCTCGGGAATTTCCTTCACCTATAACATTGCCTACGCGGCGTGGGCGAGTATCACACCATTGCTGTTGATCGGACTGATGCCGTGGAGCCCATGGATTTGTGTGATCTTCTGCGCGGTGATGGGGGTGGTGGGCATTGGCAGCGCGGCGTATTTCGGCGCGCGGATACCACGAGTCGGGCGCTGTTCGGTGGCTGGCGCGGCATGATGGTGTCGTATTGATATTATTTTTGCAGGGCAACACTGAAACACTCTTCAGAAAATGTCCTCAAGGCCGATGGTTAGGCTGTAAGCCGCTTCCTACTTCTGTCCGTCGGTGCTTTTCCATGTTCAACAAACGCTTGAAGCAGGAGCTGTCGGCTCTTCGCGAAGAACTCTCCAGCCTTCAGCAAATCAAGGAGAGCCTGGACAGCGAGATGCTGGTCCTGACTCTTGATGCCGATGGCAGGATTCAGTCGGCCAACCAGAACTTCATGGGTGAAATGCTCTACAAGGGCAACGATCTGGTCGGCCGGCACATCGAAGACATCGTCCCGGCCCATGTGAAATCGGACGAATTCCACCGCCGCTTCAAGACCGCGTTGACCCGTGGCGAGCACTTTGCCGGCACGGTTCGTTTATTGCGCAGCAATGGTGCCGAAGCCTGGCTGCGGTCGATCATGCAACCGGTACGATCCCCGGATGGCCGGATCAAACACTTCTCGATTTACTCCAGCGACCTGACCCGCACCATCGAGGCGTCCCGTGAACATGAGAACCTGATCGGCGCACTGGTGCGTTCGACCGCAGTCATCGAATTCGACCTCAATGGCAACGTACTGACGGCCAACGAGCGGTTTCTCAATGGCATGGGTTACAGCCTGGCGCAGATCCAGGGCAAACAACACCGCACCTTCTGCACGCCAGAGGAATACAACAGCCCTGAGTATCAGAATTTCTGGCGCCGCCTGAACGCCGGCGAGTTCGTGGCCGACCGTTTCAAACGCATCGACGGCCATGGTCGCGTAGTCTGGCTGGAGGCTTCCTACAACCCGGTCGCCGACGCCAACAACAAACTCTACAAAGTGGTGAAATTCGCCACGGTGATTACCGATCAGGTCAATCAGGAGCAGGCTGTCGCCGAAGCGGCCAACATCGCCTACAGCACCTCACAGCAAACCGACAGCAGCGCCCAGCGCGGGACCACCGTGGTGACTCAAGCGGTGGACGTCATGCGCGACCTGGCCAAACACATGCAAACCGCTGGCGAAGGTATTGAGGCGCTGAACGAGCAATCGTTGGTGATCGGCACCATCGTCAAAACCATCAGTGGTATCGCCGAGCAGACCAACCTGCTGGCGCTCAACGCGGCCATTGAAGCGGCGCGTGCAGGTGAACAGGGGCGGGGGTTTGCCGTGGTGGCTGACGAAGTCCGGCAACTGGCCTCGCGCACCAGTCAGGCGACCGACGAAATTGTCGGCGTTGTGCGCCAGAACCAGGACATGGCGCGCAACGCGGTGGCACTCATGACCGAGGGTAAACTCCAGGCTGAACAAGGTCTGGCGCTGGCGGCTGAGGCGGGGACGGTGATCGTCGAGATCCAGGACGGTGCGCAGAAAGTGGTGAACGCGGTCGCACAGTTTGCCAATCAGTTAGCGACTTGATGCTCATCTATCCGGCGTGAGTTGCGCAAAAAAGGTCAGGCCTGCTTCTGCGGCTTGATCAGACTTTCAGCGGGTATCCCGAATAGATCATGAAGCTTCCAGATCATCGGAAGCGTCAACGCACGCTTGCCGTTGAGCACTTCATAAACCCGGTTTGTCCGGCCAATGGCAGGTGCCAGATCAGCGGCGGACAGGCCGGACTGCTCCATGCGAAATTTGATCGCATCGATCGGCGTAGGCAGGTCGACCGGAAACTGCTTCGATTCATAGGCCTCGATGAGGGTAATCATGATGTCGAAGTAATCGCCTTCGGGGGTGCCCGGTTCAGGCTCATTGTTGAATTGTGCAGATACGTTCCTGAGGGCTGCACGGTAGTCCTCGTCGGTGTGAATCGGATGAATGTTCATGGGTTACTCCATTTCGACGGTATCAGCGTCGATCCCATCATACTGCTTGTGGGTGCCGACAAATTTTATGTACACAGCGCCGAAGCGATAGGCCACCGCGACTACTAACCGAAAGTCATTGCCCTTGATGTTGAACACGACTCTGCGGCTTTTGAGAATGCTGGCGGTGGCAAAGTGTGCCTTGATGTCAGCAGGCGTCTTCCAGTCCGCTTTCCTTGATTCGTCAATCCAGGCGAGGAAAGGTTGTTCTGAGTCTGGGTACCTCTCCCAAAAACTTTTCAGCTGACTGATGGCGATAATTCTCATGACATGATCCTAGTCCCGCGGTGGGACTTGTGCAAGTTTGTGGCGGAGTAGTCGACATGTGGAGAGTGAATCGACTCCTGCAATCAGGTACTGCCGATAGCTGATGTGATGAGATGGGTTAATAGGGCGTTCGAGCTAAAAACGGTTTCCATACTCTATCCAAGAGGTAGCAATTTGAGGGTAGGAAAAGGCTGCGCGACATACCTGATGAGGATTCTTTGCCAATAAAAAAGGCCTACCTCCCGGTAAGCCTTTTCTCATTTCTGCGTACGACTAATCCCCCAACGCTTCCCCCTCACGCCGCGGATCGGCTCCGCCGGCCAACGCCGCTTTCCCTTGCGCATCCTTGACCCGAACAATCGCCTGAGTCCCGCTGGTCATATCGATTTCGTTCACGTTGTGGCCTTTGTCCTTCAGTACCTGAATCAACTCAGCGCTGAACTGCCCCTGTTCCAGTTCGGTCGGGCCGTTGCGGCTGCCGAAGTTGGGCAGGTTGATGGCCGCTTGCGGGTCGAGGTTCCAGTCGAGCAGGCCGATGGTGGATTTGGCGACGTATTCGATGATTTGCGAGCCGCCAGGGGAGCCAATGGTGGCGAGGAATTCGCCGCTGTGGCGGTCGAAAATCAGCGTTGGTGCCATGGACGAGCGCGGGCGTTTACCCGGTTCGACGCGGTTAGCGACTTTTTGTCCGCTCTCTTCGGGGATGAACGAGAAGTCGGTCATCTGGTTATTGAGCAGAAAACCCTGGACCATCAGGTGTGAGCCAAACGCTGCCTCCACGGTGGTGGTCATGGACACGGCGCCGCCTTCGTCATCGACCGCCACCACTTGCGAGGTAGAGATGCGCAGCGGCGAGCGGTCCGGCGCATGGGCAATCTGAATCCCCGGCGGGGTGCCGGGTTTGGCCAGGCCCATGCTGCGGTCGCCAATCAACGCGGCGCGGTTGCCCAGGTAAGTCGGGTCGATCAGACCATTTACCGGCACGGGGACGAAGTCGGTGTCGGCGACGTAGAGTGCGCGATCGGCGTAAGCCAGGCGCTCGGCTTCGGCGATCAGGTGCACGGCTTCAGGCGCCGGTTCGATGCCCGCCGGTTTGCGGGTCTGGACCGGTTTGAGTGGCGCCAGGGCAAAACGCCGGTCACGGGATTCCAGCGCCTGCAAGGTGCCGAGGATTTGCGCCACGGCGATCCCACCCGACGACGGCGGTGGCATGCCGCAGACCTGCCAGCGTTTGTAGTCGGTGCACAGCGGGGCGCGTTCCTTGGCCTTGTAGCCTTGGAGGTCGTTCAGCGACAGGCTGCCGGGGTTGGCATGGCCCTGAACCGTGGCAACGATCTCTTTTGCGATCGGGCCTGCGTACAGCGCGTCGGGACCTTCCTTGGCGATGCGTTTCAACACAGCAGCGAGTGCCGGGTTTTTCAGTTGTGTACCGACGGCTTTTGGGCTGCCATCGGCATTTAGAAAGTAGGCGGCCATATCCGGTGAGCGCGGTATGAACGCGTCCGCTGCGATCAGCCGATGCAGTCGTGGCGAGAGGGCGAAGCCTTGTTCCGCGAGTTTGATGGCGGGCTCGAACAACTTCGCCCAAGGCAGGCGACCGTGCTTCTGATGGGCCAGCTCCAAGGCCCGCAACACACCCGGCGTCCCCACTGAGCGACCGCCGATCTGTGCTTGGGTGAACGGCATCGGTGTACCGTCGGCTTGCAGGAACAGGTTCTCGGTGGCGCCGGCCGGAGCGGTTTCGCGACCGTCGTAAGTGCGCACAGTCTTGCCATCCCACAGCACAATCAACGCGCCACCGCCAATGCCCGACGATTGCGGTTCGACCAGCGTCAACACCGCTTGCATGGCAATGGCTGCATCAATCGCCGAGCCGCCCTGACGCAGCATCTCCCGTCCGGCTTCGGCTGCCAGCGGGTTGGCGGCTGCGGCCATGTGTTTCGAGGCATGCCGGGTCTGCAGGTCGGTGCGATAACCGGAGGCGACTTCCGGGGCGACCGGCAGAGTAGAAACTGACGACGAAGAGGGCAGGGTATTACACGCGGCGAGGGTTAAAGCGGTGGCAATCAGCGAAAAGGCTGACAGGCGATAGCGGCTCAAGTGAAGGGCTGAGAACACGCGGGGCACTCCGTCCATGGGATAAAAGGTCTGGGGACTTTATCGGCCTGAGGGGGAGCGACGCAAATCAGGTCTGCCGTCCTGAAGTGAATGCCACTTTTATCGAGGCATAAAAAAACGGCTTGAGCCTCAAGGTTTGTGGTGCCCTGTGTCGCCTGTTGATGAACGATACCCCGGGGCCACCGCCAGACATTTCCTTACCGGGTTTTCAATGCATTGGCCAGGCGCAGCATGGCCGCTTCGATTTCATAAGCGGTCAAGGACGAGTAACCCAATAGCCAACCTTGTTTCTTCTGGTCGCCGGCGTACAACCGGCTCAGGCCGGAAAGCTGTACGCCCGCGCTGGCCGCTTGGCGGATGGTTTTTTCCTCAGACCAGCCATCGTGCAGCAGGCAGGGAATTTGTAGCCCGCCGGGAGGGCGCAAGGCGGTAACGATGCCGTCCAAGTGCTTGCCGATCGCGTCGAGGATGATGGAACGGCGCCCGGCATACAGCTTGCGCATGGCCCGGACATGGGCGTTGTAATGGCCGTCCTCCATAAAGCGCGCCAGGGTCAGTTGCAGGATTTGTGGCGTGTGGCCGTCCATCATGCTGCGCGCGTAGGTGAAGGCTTTGATCAACTCGTGGGGCAGTACCATGTAGCCCATTCGCAACCCGGGGTAGAGGGTCTTGCTGAAGGTGCCGATGTAGAGCGTACGCTGGTACTTGTCCAGGCCCTGTACGCAGGCTGTCGGCTGCCCGTCGTAGTGAAACTCGCTGTCATAGTCATCTTCGATAACCCACTTGCCCTTCTCTGCGGCCCAGTTGATTAGCTCAAGACGACGTTCCAGCGACAAGGTCGCACCGGTGGGGTATTGATGAGACGGCGTGACATAGACGCAATTGGCGCCGCTGCGGTCGTCGTATAGCAGGTCGGTACGTATGCCCTGTTCATCGACATCGATGGGCAGAACCTTGGTCTCGGCGGTTTCAAAGGCCTTTTTGGCGCCATAGTAGCCCGGGTTTTCCAACAGGATCGGTTTGCCGACGTCCACCAACAACTGCGCACACAGAAAAAGGGCCTGGCGAGTGCTGCTCAACACCATGATCTGGTCGGGGGAGCATTTGGCCCCGCGTTCGAGGTTCAAGTAGGTGGCAATCGCCTTGCGCAGCGGCTCGGCTCCTTGCGGGTCGCCATGCAACAGCACGTTGGCGCGATGGTCCTTCATGACCTGGCGCTGCAGGCGTTCCCAGACATCGGTGGGGAAAGTGCGGGTTTCCGGCAGGCCGGTCGCAAATGCCTTGATCACTTGCTGATCGTTTACACCGCCACTGTTGAAGATCATCCGCCCGCGCTGGCTCAATCCCGCCCCCGGTGCTGCCTGGCTGCTTTTGACCTCTTGCGCCTTGATGCGTCGGCGCGTCGCACCGCGCAATTCGGTGCCCACCGTTTCACAGACATAACTGCCCGACCCCTCGCGCCGCACGATAAAACCGTCGCGGTGCAGTTGCACGTAGGCGTTCTCCACGGTGTCGCGGGCAATACCGAGTGACTTGGCCAATACCCGAGTCGCGGGCAGCTTCAAACCGGGGCCAAGGGGGCCATCGAGGATCAGCTCACGCAATGCGCGCTGAATCCGCTGGTGCAGATCCAGCAGCTGAAACTCAGCATCGTTGAGGCGTATTTTCAGCGTTTCCAGCTCGAACGTTTTCGCCATGCGGTCTGCCTTACTTTAATAAATTGGCCTGCAATGGCAGGCCAGTCTATCCGTAGAATTAGTCCCTCGCCACTGCCTTTGTGCGCGGCGAGCCGGCGCGTTGCGAACGATTTTGAACGGGCCCGACGGCGTTGCCGATGGACGTATTTACCCATAAATCACCTCTCACCCGAGGCTAACCACCTCGTTTTGCAAGGAGCGAATCCATCATGTCTTCCTCAGCCTCTGTGTCGCGCCTGTGTCTACGCGACCTTCTGCATCCGATTGTCGCCGGGCTGATTTCAGTCATCGTCAACTATGGCGGCACGTTCATCCTGGTCTTTCAGGCTGCCAAGGTCGCCGGGCTCAGCCCCGAGCTGACGGCGTCCTGGGTGTGGTCGGTGTCGATTGGCGTGGGGATTACCGGGCTGTTTCTCAGTTGGGCGAGCCGTGAGCCAATCATTACCGCCTGGTCGACACCCGCTGCGGCCTTTCTGGTCGTTGCGCTGTCCACCACGCCCTACGCCGAGGCAGTGGGGGCGTACATCATTTCAGCCGCCGCTTTCGTGCTGCTGGGGTTGTCCGGCTGCTTCGAAAAAGTCATCCGGCTGATTCCGCCGGGTGTGGCTGCGGGCCTGTTGGCCGGTATCCTGCTGCAATTCGGTATCGGCGCGTTTGGTGGCATGAGCCTTGACCCGGTGTTGGTCGGGTTGCTGATTGCCGTTTACGTTGTGCTCAAGCGCTTTACCGCGCGTTACGCGGTGGTGGGCATTCTGGTGCTGGGACTGGCGTTTCTTCTGACGCAGGGCCGTGTAGAGCTGTCGGGGCTGGCGCTGCAATTCGCGGCACCGGTATTCACACGGCCTGAGTTCTCGGTCAATGCGTTGCTCAGTGTGGCGCTGCCGCTGTTTCTGATCACCCTCACGGGCCAGTACATGCCGGGCATGCTGGTGCTGCGCAACGATGGCTTCAGCACCAGCGCCAACCCTATCCTGACTGTCACAGGGCTGGGCTCCTTGCTGATGGCACCCTTCGGTTCTCACGCCTTCAACATCGCGGCCATCACGGCGGCCATCTGCACCGGAAAAGAAGCCTCGGAGGATCCGTCCAAACGCTGGATCGCCGGGGTTGCCGCGGGACTGTTCTACATCTTCGTAGGGATTTTCGGGGTGACCCTCGCGGCAGTGTTCATGGCATTCCCGCCCACCTTCATTACGACGCTGGCCGGGCTGGCCCTGCTCGGCACTATCGGCGCCAGCCTGGCCAGCGCCATGGCTGACGTCAAAACCCGCGAAGCCTCGCTGATCACCTTTCTGGCGTCCGCTGCGAACATCACCTTGCTGGGGATTGGTGGGGCGTTCTGGGGATTGCTGATCGGTCTGGCGGCCTACGCCTTGCTCAATGGGCGCTTACCACGTCGCGAGACGGTGGTCATTCCGGCTGCCGACGCTGTTGTGACGACCAAAGGAGCTACCCATTGATGCTCGATCAACTGGAAGAAACCGTCACCCTGCACGAGCGTCATGGCCGTTACCCACAGGCCACCAGCATCGAGGACTTTCGCCAATGCCTGTCAGCGGGTCGGACGTGATCCGGCGAGTGTGCGTTTGATCCAGCTCTACAGGAAGCCATCCCGATGTCCTCGCCATCGCAGCACGGCTCTTCTCGTAAACCGGCTTATTTTCCCAACCAAGGACCCCTTCATATGTACGACTCAACGCTGACCCTTGAAGCATTCGACGCCGAGCTGTGTGAGGCGATTCATAACGAAGAACATCGTCAGGAAGACCACGTCGAACTGATCGCTTCCGAAAACTACGCCAGCCCTCTGGTGATGAAAATCCAGAGCACCGTGCTCACCAATAAATACGCCGAAGGCTATCCAGGCAAGCGCTACTACAGCGGCTGTGAGTATGTCGATGTGGCCGAGCGCCTGGCCATCGAGCGGGTCAAGGCCCTGTTCAACTGCGACTACGCCAACGTGCAGCCGCATGCAGGTGCACAGGCGAACGCCGCGGTATTCCTGGCATTGATCAATCCCGGCGATACGGTGATGGGCATGAACCTGGCCCAAGGTGGCCACCTGACCCACGGTAACCCTTCAAACTTCTCGGGCCGTCATTACAAGATCGTTCCTTATGGCCTTGACCCGGAGACGGGCTTTCTCGACTACGACGAGATGGAGCGCATCGCTCTGCAAACGCGACCGAAAATGCTGATCGGTGGCTTTTCTGCCTACTCCCGGTGCAAAGACTGGGCGCGTATGCGGACCATTGCCGATAAGGTCGGGGCCATTTTCTGGGTCGACATGGCCCACGTCGCGGGGCTGGTCGCCGCTGGCGAATACCCGGACCCATTGCCGCACGCCCACGTGGTCACCAGCACCACTCACAAAACCCTGCGCGGCCCACGGGGCGGCTTGATTTTGTCCAAGGGGCAAGACGAAGTATTCTACAAAAAGCTCGATTCCGCGGTATTCCCGGGCGTCCAGGGCGGCCCGCTGATGCACCAGATCGCTGCCAAGGCCGTCGCCTTCAAAGAAGCACTGACGCCCGAGTTCAAAACCTATCAGACTCAAGTGGTGATCAACGCCCGGACCATGGCAGCCGTGTTGCAACGACGTGGTTACAAGATCGTCTCCGGCGGCACCGACAACCACATGATGCTAATCGACCTGTCGGACAGGCCTAACACCGGCAAGGAAGCCGATGCGGCCCTGAGCAAGGCCTACATTACCGCCAACAAGAACTCAGTACCCAATGATCCGCGCTCACCGTTCGTGACCTCCGGGCTGCGCATCGGTACCCCGGCGGTTACCACCCGAGGTTTCGGCGTGGTCGAATGCGAGCAAGTGGCGGGCTGGTTGTGCGACGTACTGGACGCCCTGGAAAACGGCGATAGCGAGAAGGTCAGGCACCATGTGCGTGAACAAGTGGTGGCGCTCTGCCGTCGTCATCCGGTCTATCGTTAACCTTCTAGCGGGCAGTTCTTCTTGCGAGACATGGGCCTGATTCACGGCCTTTCCCGATGACAGAAACTTATGAACCCCCTCCAAGGGGTTGTTCATCGCTCTGCCGGTCACACGGGCCAAGTCGTGGATGTCTTGTAAGCCCATTCACGAGCCAAGACTTCAAAAGTGTCGTTTGCTGCTTTTATGTCTGCAGCTTTTCGAGCTTTCTTGGCAGCTATCGGATTCTTGCGTTTCTCTCATGTTTGTACCAACAGAGAATTATCGTCACGCCAATACCTGAGGGTGTGATAGCCAGAGTCCAGATTACCGCTCCCATAACAAACCCTTGGCTTAACATGTTCAACAGTAGACTTGATGCGAGCAACAGCGTTGCGCCACAACGCAACACTCGTGTTCCGAGTAACTGTTGGTGAAGCGTAATCCTGCGAAAGTGAGTGATTTGAGCTAACGCCAATGCCCAGAGCCCCAATACAATTAAGCAGAACGCTGCGATATTCGATAGCCAATCAGCCATTCGTCACCTTGCCGAGCGCTTGCGACGGAGTAAGCGCCAACCAATGACTCCTGCGAGCAGCGCGATGAGCATTAATACCAGATCCACTCCCGCCACCGCCGATAGCCCCTGGTTCATCGCCCGCCAGGGATGATCGCCCGTACTCCAGGCATTGGAGAGCACAGCCAGTAACGCCAACGCGCTGATCACCACAAGGTGCGTTGCCCAAGGCGCCCGCGATTGCCCCGAGCGCCAGATAGCCAGCAGGGCATGCACAGTCGCCAGTAACCAGGCCCAGTAAAACACCGTGATTTCCCACTGAGCCCGGTCAACCAGATCGACAGGCAGCCATCGATTGACGACCAGCATGGCCAGGGAGGCCAATGGCATTCCAGTGATCAGTGCGCTGCTGAGCAGTGTCATCGACACCACGCCCCATTGCCCGGCAGCGTGCTGCAGGCGGCGCTTCTCCAGCCAGTACAACAGGCCACTGCCGAGCATCACGCAACCACTCAAGCCAGCGAAAAAATACAAGGCGCGTAACCACGGCTGCTGAAAATGCGTCACGTGAAATCCGGCCAGAAACTTGAAGGTCGCGGCGGCGGCAGGTAATCGGGATTCGTGCAGCAGCCTTGCGCTGGCGCCATCGAAGTACAGGGTTTGCCCATCCAGGCTCATGCGGTCAGCCAAAGAGCGACTGATCTCAACGTAGGCATTGGCATCCTCGGGGTGCCAGACCCGGACAAACGCCGGCTCGCCATTGCCCCAATGCAGTCGGGCTTGCGCCATCATCTGGTCCAGCGAGGCCAATGCCCCCGGTATACCCGAAGCCGGGCGACTGTAGGCCGCGTCCGCCTCCTGGTCGAACTGACCGGGCTGGTCCTGGTACACCGTCAGGATGCCGGCAGGGAGATACAGCGGGAACAGGATCAGCAGCCCCGACAGCAGGATGACCAAGTAAAAAGGCAGGGCAAACACACCCGTCAAGTTGTGCATGTCCAACAGCCGCCTGGGCGACTTATCGGTCCGTAATGTAAACAGGTCCTGAAACAGGCGCGCATGGATGCACACGCCGGCAATCAGCGCGATCACGCCCAGCATGGCGGCGAGACCGAGCAGACGCGCACCGATGTTCCAGAAGTTGATATTGAGGGTGTAATGCAATCGGTAAAAAAAATCGCCGCCGCGGCTGCCGGCTTCGGGCAGCGCTCGGTCCTCACCCGGCGCCAGAAAACGACTGAAGCCCTGACGATCCTGGGTCCAGGCTTGAAATCGCACCACCGGCCGGCGCTCATCGGGCAGTTCCACGTACCACTGAATCAGCGTTTTGCCCTCCGTCAAGCTGGCAATATGGGGGGCCACCCGCTGATCCAGTGACAAGGGTGTATCAACCGGTGCCAGACGAATGTGCGGCAGCATCCAACTGTCCAGCTCACGGTCATAAACCGCCAGGCTGCCCATGAAAAATGCGATCAGCAGCAGCCCGGAAAAACCGATGCCGATAAATCGATGCATCCACAGCAGCGCTTGTCGAACACTGGTGAACATCAGGCGCCTCCCACCAGATAGCGGGTGCTTGCCCACATCACCAGCGATGCACTCGTCACCAGCAAGCCGTTGCGTGTTGCACGCGGCGCGCTGAACAACCACAACACCAGCCATGGAAAGAGCACAAAACTGGCGATCGAGCTGGTCAGCACCGCTTCACTGGGCTGCGCACGCCACTTCACCATGCACAACGCAAAAAAGCCGTTCAGCGCCCAGCAAGACAGGTAACTGAGCAGCAACACCAGCACCAGCCACGCGGTTCGCTGTGGGCCCAGGTTTTTCTTTGGTTGTTTTGATGCCGCTTGTCTCACCCCAACTCCCTGATCGCAGTGCGTGTAGCCGATAAAAAACGGCATACCGAAGTATGCCGGGTGAGTGACAGGCAATCGTAATCAGAACTTGGCGCGCAGTGTCATGGACACGGCACGGGGGTCACCGAAGATATTCCCGTCCTGGAACGTGTTGATCCGCTGGAAGTACTTCTTGTCGGCCAGGTTGGTGCCGAGCAGGTCAGCGGAGAGGTTTTGCGTGATCTGGTAGCCAATGCCCGCATCGTACAAGGCGTATCCGCCCTGGCGGAGTTTGGTGCCGTTCATGCCGATGTCAGGGACGTGCAGCTTGTTATAGGTCTCGCTGACAACGCTGACGCCACCCTGGACACTCCACTTCTCCAGCTCACCGGGCAGTTTGTACAGGCTCCAGACCCGTAACATGTTTTTCGGCAGGTAGGTCTGCAACTGTTCGTTGGCACTGTCATAGCGTTTGTAGGTATGGGTGAAGTTCGCGCTGAGGAACCAATCGGGCGTCATCTGCCCACTCAGCTCAGCCTCGAACCCGCGGGTGCGAGCCTTGCCGCCGGCAACCACAGCCCGAGCGTTCGGATCGTTCATATCCGGAATCGCGCGGTTCTCTTCTTCGATCTGGAACGCAGCCAGCGAGGCGTTCAATGCGCCATCGAGGAATTCGCCCTTGATACCCAGTTCGTGCTGCTTGCCTTCCAGCGGTTTAATGATGTTGTTGTTGATGTCCAGGTTGCTGACGGCCTGCGGCTGGAATACCTCGGAATAGTTGGCATACAACGAGTAGTTGTCGTTGAGATCGTAGATCAGCCCGTAAAACGGAGTGAATTTCTGTGACACGCTATCGCCGTTCTTTTCCGATGGTGAGCCGGCCTCAGGCTGGTGCTGGCTGCTGTGCATATCAAGCCAGGTCACTCGCCCGCCAAGTACCAGCGTCAGAGGGTCGGCAAGGCTCAAGCGCACGTTGCTGTAGACCGCTTTTGCGCGGGTATTGGCAACGCTGGTCGGCAACTTGTCCGATTCCGGAAAGGCCGGGTAGGCAAAGTCAGGCTGCGGATCGTTGAGGTCAACATCGCCCAGGTAACTCGAGAAATAACCGCCGTTCGAAGCGAACTCGGAGCGCGAATAGTTGGCGCCCACCAGCACTTTATGTTCACGCCCAAGGAAGTTGAATGGGCCGTCGACGTACACGTCGGCCTCGTCCTGTTTCTCTCGGTAATCAAACATGATCGAGTTCATCGACACCAGGTTGTCCGCGGGGTCTATGCCTCCGCCATTGCGCGCGTAAGCCTGGGTCAAATCGTAGTTGTTGTCGGCGTGTCGCAGGGACAACTTGGTTTTCCAGCCATCCCCTAACTGGTGCTCGAGCTCGGTGAAAACAGCGGTGCTCCAGAAGTAGTCACGGTTCCAGTCTTCACCGTAAAAATTTTTGCGCGATGCATTCGGCAGCGACATCGCGGCCTCACCGGCAGCGTTGGTGTAGCGATAGGCAGGCAGGGAGCGCTGGGCGCCACGGATGTCGGTGTTCTGGTTGCTCGCACCGATCGTCCAGACCGTATCTGGCGTCAGGTCGATATCGACGATGCCATAGGCTTGGTT
Source organism: Pseudomonas sp. PGPR40 (assembly GCF_022014505.1). Lineage (NCBI taxonomy): Bacteria > Pseudomonadati > Pseudomonadota > Gammaproteobacteria > Pseudomonadales > Pseudomonadaceae > Pseudomonas > Pseudomonas sp. PGPR40. The sequence goes on from NZ_JAKLSP010000019.1 coordinate 28,164, forward strand.
CGATTCGCGCTTGCCGCCACCGTCGTAGTAGAAGCCTTTTTTGTGCTCACTGAGCACCAGGCGTCCACGCACATTACCGCTCTCGGTCAACGGGCCGGTGACGTCAACCATGCCACGATAATCGTCCCAGGAGCCGGCGCTGATTTCCGCCGAAACAGCCGCATCGGCCAACGGTCGCTTGCGTACCAGGTTGATGCTGCCGCCGGGGCCTCCGGCGCCGGTCAAGCTGCCAGACGGCCCCTTGAGTACCTCGACGCGGTCATACATGGTCAGATCGGGTGACAGGAACACCCTGTTGTCCATGGTGGTCGGCGTACCGTCCAATTGCAGCGAGGTCATTTCGAAACCTCGGGAGAAAAAACTCAGACGGCTGGCGTCGATTCGCTGCACGGTTACGCCACCGACCTTGCCCAATGCATCTTCGAGGGTATAAAGATTCTGCTTCTGGATACGTTCCTGGCCGATGACATTGATCGTCTGTGGCACCTCTCGAAGACGCAGCGGGACCTTGGTGCCCACCGACACGGTGGGTGCTTCGGTCTGCATTCCGACAATCGCCTGCGCCGGTAGCGTCATGCTGCCGAGGGCATCCAGCGTCAAGATTCCACCCGCAGTCTTGCGTACTGACAGTCCGCTGCCTTCAATCGCGATTTGTGCAGCCTGCTCGGCAGTCATTGCTCCCTTAATGGCCGGCGCACGCAGCCCGGCGACGAGATTAGGGACATACACAATTTCGTTACCGCTCTGACGGGCTATGCGGTCGAGGGTTGCCACCAGGGAGTCTGCAGGTAAGTCGAAATGTTGTAGCGATTGGCTGCCCGTCGAAGCCGATTCCGCGAAACTGGTCGAAGCGTATCCCTGGGTCAGCAGAAAAGAAAAGCACACAGACGTCAGCCTGAACGCAGTGTTAAAACGATTGGACATAGGTACTCCGTGTTGGCGGCTCCGCTTTTATTAGCGGTTAATGCCTATGTCCAACGAGACTGAAAAAGCGATATAGGGCCAATGAAAAAAACTTAGCCGCGCAGTTCGATCCGGGTCCAGAATCCGAGGTACTGCTCAATGCGTACAGGCAGGATCTGCTCCAACGAGGCAAGTGCACGCTCACTGTTATCCAGAGAGAACAGGCCGGAAACCCGAAGCTGCGCCGCCGCCGGATCGATGCGTAGCACCCCGCGCCGGTAGGGCTGCAACGCTTCAATGACTTCTCCCAGTGACCAGTCATCGACACTGAGCCTGCCGCTCTCCCAGCTGATTTCCCCTTTACGATTAGCGGCGAGCGGCTGGATACCCTCTGAATTGAGGCGGGCACCTACTCCGCTCTTGAGCAACGAGCACTGACCGTCGAACCGACCAACGCAGAGGCTGGAATGCATTGCCCACACATGAGTCGTGTCGCCTTGAAGCGAGACCATAAACCGTGCGGCAGAGCTGCGTGCAAATCCATGTAATGTGTGCACAACAAGCGGCCTGGGATCGTCGCTCACCTCAATCACCAGTTTTCCTTTACGCAATACCAGGTTGCGCTGGCTCGCAGTAAAATCGATATCCACTGCGCTGCGCGCGTCCAGAACCAGCTTGCTTCCATCCGACAGATTGAAGTCACGACGTTGAGCCGTTGTTGTACTCAAGTCGGCCACAATGTTTGTGAACAACGTGCTCTGCCGGCCAAGTAATGTCGCGCTGACACCGACTCCGCCGAGAACCAGCGCCCCACGTAGCAAGCGACGTCGCTGCGGATCAGGCGTTTGCAGTACTCTGCGTACCTTCGAGTCCGAGCCACGCGCGAGCGGTAAAAAGGTCGCACCCAAGTGGACTTGCACTCTCTCCCATGCCAGCGCATTCGCTGGGTTGGCGATCCAGGCTTCGAACGCCTTTTGTTCATCAGCCTGGACTTCGCCTGAACGCATACAGGCCGTCCATTCGATGGCTTCCTCGACGGCGGAATGTGTGCGCTTCACTCGTGCATCAGATTCTGGCAGCACAGCTTCAAACCCTTGGCCACATATTGGCGTACACGGATAGTCGAGACCCCTATCAACTCGGCAATGTCGGCGTACTTCATACCGTCCACCTGGCTGCACAGAAATGCAGTGCGGGCTCGCGACGAAAGGCCTGCGAGCAGGGCGTCGATTTGAAGCAGAGCTTCAATCGTCAACGCGCGGACTTCAGGTGATGGTTCGAACGCTTCGGGTTGCAAAGCCAACACTTCAAGATAAGCGCGTTCCAGATCGCGTCGGCGCCAACTGTCGTACATCAATCGCTTGGCGATTGTCGTAAGTAGTGCCCGAGGTTCGCGTATTGTCTGCGGCTCAGACAATGCTACGACCTGAGCGAATACCTCTGCAGCGATGTCTGCAGCATCATGAGTGCAGCCCAGCCGCGCACGCAAACGACTCAGCAACCAACCATGGTGGTCACCGAAAAGACGGTGCAATACCGTCTGTCGAGCATTGGCAGAATTGAGCGCGATATAGGCCATGGGAATGAACTTAATGATAATTCTTATCATTAACCATGAATATGGCTATTTTTTCAAGGTGTAAGGCTATCTATGAGCACCACAACTCCAGCATGAGAAGCGTGGGTGCTGGCGAAGAGCCGAAATTGCCCAGGTGATCCCCAGGAAGCTTCAGGAGCCAGATTGACTTAGTGTGGTATCTGAAAGAGGGGACGGCGTTTGATATCGCTACGCTTCATCCGTGTATGCCTCAGTTGGGGGCATACACGATGGGAAGAATGCAGGTAGATCAGGATGAATATCCAGATACAAGAAAGCCCGCACGAGGCGGGCTTCTTGAGGTGATTTACAGACATCCTGGGATCTCTATAAATCGGTACTTGGTGGCTACACAGGGACTTGAACCCCGGACCCCAGCATTATGAATGCTATGCTCTAACCAACTGAGCTATGTAGCCAAGTGGCGCGCATTATTCACCTGGAACGAAGATGCGTCAAGCGTAAATTTAAAATATTTCTCCACACTTTCAACCGCTTATCCCTCTGACCCGAAAAATCGGGCCAGGGGAGGGCGTCAACCGAGCTGAAATCTTCCGGTATTCGCACTCAAGGCCTTGCTGCCCTGGCTCAAGGTGTCCGCTGCGAGGTTCACCGCCCGTGCGCCTTCCAGCAAGCGTACCGCCGCCTGATCGACTTGCTGGATGTTGCCACTGACTTCATCGGCGGTGCTCGCTTGCTCTTCGACGGCGGTGGCGATCTGCGCCAGGGTATCGGTGACGCTCTGCACCGCGCTGGCGATTTGTCCCAGTCGCTCGCCGAGACCGGTGACAGCTTGCGCATCCGATTGGGCCTGGCCGCAGGCGGCTTCCATCAGGCTTACGGCTTCATTGACGGTGCTGCGCAGGCTGTCGACGGTGCCGGCGATTTGCGCGGTGGAGGACTGGGTGCGTTGCGACAGGCTGCGCACTTCATCGGCCACTACGGCAAAGCCACGACCTTGCTCGCCGGCCCGTGCGGCCTCGATGGCGGCGTTAAGGGCGAGCAGATTGGTCTGCTCGGCCACGCCGCGAATGGTATCGACCACCAATTGAATCTGCTGCCCTTGCTCGCTGACCCGACCCAGTGCCGCTGCAGTGTCGTTCAAGCGCTGATTGAGCTGCTGAATACTCGCCGTCGTGCGTTGACTGTCGCGGCTGCTGTCGGCGGCGATGCGCTGGGTGTGCTGAGCGCTGCCTGAGGCCTGTTCGCAGCTCTGAGCGACACCTTGAGAGGTGGCCGCCAGTTGCGTGGCCGCAGCGGCGATCTGGCTGATTTGCAACTGCTGAGCCTCGACTTCGCCGAGAGCGCCGCTGGAGTGATCGTTGAGGGTGCGTACCGCGTTGCTCAGTTGCAGGGTTTCATGATCGACCCCCAGCAGACTGTTGCGCAGTTGCACCACGGCGACATTCAGGGCGGTGCTGATCGCCGCCAGTTCGTCGCGGCCCTGCACCGGGACTTGCAGGCTCAGGTTGCCGTCACGCAGTGCTTCGGCCAATAGCGTGATGCCGCTGGCGCTGCGACGGATCGAGGCCTGCAAACAGATGAACAGGTACAACGCAGCCAGTAGCAGGCAGCCAAAAACTGTCGCCACCAGGATGAACTGGCGGATGGCCGAGCCGTGGTAATAATCCAGCCGTTGATCCAGCGAAACCAACGATTGCTGGCGCAACGAGGCGAGGTCGCCGAGGAGGGCATCGAGACTGCGTTCAAAGTCTTCCGGCTTGAGGTTGATGCTGCCGCCGAAGACGCCCTCGTCCAGCACTTTCAAACCGGCGTCCAGGTGCTTGAGGCTGTCGTGGTATTGCCCGGCCCAGGTTTGCAAGGCGCTGGGCAGACGCGCTTCCAGCAGGCCAGCGGTTTTAACCAGCTGCTCCCGGGCATCGCCGATGCGGCTGCGCAAGTCCCGCAGTTGCAGGCGGCTTTGCAGGGTGAACTGCCCGGACACTACTGAGGCCTGACCAACGGCGGCAAGACGCCCGACCCGTTCGATCAGGTCCGGCGCGTGTTGAGTGGAAATCTGCGTCAGCAACCATGTTTCCAGCCACGGCGCGAGGGTCAGGCGATTGTCCATGGCGATTTGTTCGCGCAAGGCTTGCAGAGCACTCAAGGCATTGGTGAAGCGATCGTAACCGTCCGGCCACCAACCGACGCTGCTCAGGCTTTTCGAGTCCAGGCCGGTGAGGGCGGTTTGCAGGGCCTGATAGCGGGTGAGGGTTTGGCCCTCGGCGCCTTCGGTTTTCAGGGCATTGCCCAAGTCCGTGATGGCTTGGGCGACGGCCGGCTGAACCGCGTCGAACGCTGCCATCGCCGCGATGGTTGCGGGTGTCGGCTGGCGATTGGTTTCGGTGGCGCGCCAGCGAGCGGCGCGGTTACGTTGGGCGGCGAGCAGGTTGTCGAGTGCATCGAGGGCGAGCAATTGACGAACCCCGGCGCGCTCGCCGGAGATCAGGTTCAACTTGTCACTATAATCCTGACCGATCATCCACAGGCTGCCCGCCAGTGGCAGGATAAACAGCAGAAACAGCAACTGAAATTTTCGCGCGAAACCGAATCGCCCCAGCAGCCCGATCCCCGGTGATAAAAAAGCCTGCATGCCCCATGACTCCTCTGGCACACCACGCATCATTAGCGTGCGTCGAAGTCATTGCGACCGCGACTTGTGCCCTTCTAAAAGGCCTCGAAAGTTCACCTTGGTCCGCTCTGTAGGCCGACTTTGTAGCGAAACTTCCCATTCTCGGTCCCCTTTGTAAGGGGCCGCGTTGAAGCGGATAAACAAGGCAAGATTCAGACCATGGCGTTGCGCTATCACCTTCTTTTTGAGGTCGTTAGCAGGCTAAGGGGATGGCGCTCCTGCACCGAAAAATGGCACATTGACCGACCTGCCAGTGCGCACCCATCCGCAGTACGGAAACTCTCATGGCTATCAGCAACGTTCAGTCCGCCGCGACGTCGGCGCCCGTCACTTCACAAAGCAGTCCGCTGGTCATGCGCATCATCGGTGCGGTGGCGCTGGCGCATTTGATCAACGACCTGATTCAGGCGGTATTGCCGTCGATCTATCCGATGCTCAAGGCCAGCTATGGCCTGACCTTCACCCAGATCGGACTGATCACCCTGACCTTTCAACTGACGGCCTCGCTGTTGCAGCCATGGGTCGGTTACCACACGGATCGTCATCCCAAACCCTGGCTGTTGCCGGCCGGTACTGTCTGCACATTGATCGGCATTCTGATGATGTCCGTGGTCAGTAGCTTCCCGATGATTCTGCTGGCGGCGGGGTTGATCGGCGTCGGCTCATCGACCTTTCACCCAGAAGCTTCTCGGGTAGCGCGACTGGCCTCGGGCGGACGCTTCGGCTTGGCGCAGTCGACATTTCAGGTCGGCGGCAATGCGGGCTCGGCCTTCGGGCCGTTGCTGGCAGCGGCGATCATCATTCCCTACGGTCAGGGTCATGTGGCCTGGTTCGGATTGTTCGCGCTGTTTGCGTTGTTCGTGCTGTATAGGATCAGTCGCTGGTACGCCAACCACCTGAACCTGTTCAAGCTCAAACAAGGTCAGGCGGCGACTCACGGCTTGTCGAAACGACGGGTGATCAGCGCATTGGTGGTACTCGGGTTGCTGGTGTTCTCCAAGTATTTCTACATGTCCAGTCTCACCAGTTACTTCACGTTCTACCTGATTGAAAAGTTCGACCTGTCGGTGGCCAGTTCGCAGCTGCACTTGTTCCTGTTTCTCGGTGCGGTAGCGGCAGGGACCTTCTTCGGCGGGCCGATCGGCGACAAGATCGGGCGCAAGGCGGTGATCTGGTTCTCAATCCTTGGCGTTGCACCGTTCACCCTGATGCTGCCCCACGTCGATCTGTTCTGGACCAGCGTCCTGAGTGTGGTGATCGGTTTCATCCTCGCCTCGGCATTCTCGGCCATCGTGGTGTATGCACAAGAACTGGTGCCGGGGAATGTCGGGATGATTGCCGGGGTGTTCTTCGGCCTGATGTTCGGCTTCGGCGGGATTGGCGCAGCGTTGCTCGGGCATCTGGCGGATATTCACGGCATCGAGTACGTGTACCTCTTGTGTTCGTTCTTGCCGCTGCTTGGGGTGTTGGCGATCTTCCTGCCGCGAACGAAAAAGGCCTGATGCGGACCCTGTAGGAGCGAGGCTTGCCCGCGAAGAACGATGACGCGGTTATTCAGGAAAACCGCGTAACGGTCTTCGCGGGCAAGCCTCGCTCCTACAGAGGGGCGAGACAGCAGGCACAAAAAAGCCGCGTATGAACGCGGCTTTTTCTTGAGCGGGTGCTGCTTCCTGAAAACTTAGACGTTGAAACGGAAGTGCATCACGTCGCCGTCTTTAACGATGTAATCCTTGCCTTCCAGACGCCATTTGCCGGCTTCTTTGGTACCGGCTTCGCCCTTGTACTGGATGAAGTCGTCATAAGCGATAACTTCGGCGCGGATGAAGCCTTTTTCGAAGTCGGTGTGGATCACGCCGGCGGCTTGTGGCGCGGTAGCACCCACGCGGACGGTCCAGGCGCGGACTTCTTCGACGCCAGCGGTGAAGTAGGTCTGCAGGTGCAGCATTTCGTAGCCGGCGCGGATCACGCGGTTCAGGCCAGGCTCTTCAAGACCCAGGGCTTCGAGGAACATGTCTTTCTCTTCGCCGTCTTCCAGTTCGGCGATTTCGGCTTCGATCTTATTGCAGACCGGAACCACCACGGCGCCTTCTTCTTCGGCGATGGCTTTGACGATGTCCAGCAGCGGGTTGTTCTCGAAACCGTCTTCAGCGACGTTGGCGATGTACATGACTGGCTTGGTGGTCAGCAGGTGGAAGCCACGAATCACCGCTTTGTCGTCGGCGCCCATGTTCTTCATCAGCGTGCGCGCAGGCTTGCCTTCGGTGAAGTGAGCGATCAGTTGCTCCAGCAGGCCTTTCTGGACCACTGCATCCTTGTCACCGCCCTTGGCATTGCGTGCGACTTTCTGCAGTTGCTTCTCGCAGCTGTCGAGGTCGGCGAAAATCAGTTCCAGGTCGATGATTTCGATGTCGCGCTTCGGGTCGACGCTGTTGGAGACGTGAATCACGTTCTCGTCTTCGAAGCAGCGGACCACGTGGGCGATGGCATCGGTTTCGCGGATGTTGGCGAGGAACTTGTTGCCCAGGCCTTCACCTTTCGAGGCGCCGGCAACCAGGCCAGCGATGTCGACGAATTCCATGGTAGTCGGCAGGATGCGCTTGGGTTTGACGATGGCCGCCAGGGCTTCCAGGCGCGGATCCGGCATCGGCACGATGCCGCTGTTCGGCTCGATGGTGCAGAAGGGGAAGTTCTCGGCCGCGATCCCGGATTTGGTCAGGGCGTTGAACAGGGTGGACTTGCCGACGTTAGGCAGGCCGACGATGCCGCAATTGAATCCCATGGTGTTTCCCCTCGGGTAAGAGTCAGGCCTTCTGGCTGTGCAGGTTTTTCATCGCGCGGTTCCATTCACCGGCGAGGATATCCGGCAGCACGCCGAGGGCAAAGTCGATGCTGGCATCGAGTTTTTCCTGTTCGGCGCGTGGCGCACGACCCAGGACGAAATTTGAAACCATACTGGCAACGCCCGGGTGGCCAATGCCAAGCCGCAAGCGGTGAAAGGTATTCTGATTGCCCAGTTGCGCGATGATGTCGCGCAACCCGTTGTGACCGCCATGGCCGCCGCCCTGTTTGAGCTTGGCAACGCCCGGAGGCAGGTCGAGTTCGTCATGTGCCACCAGGATTTCTTCAGGCTTGATGCGGAAGAAGCCGGCAAGTGCCGCGACGGCTTGGCCGCTGCGGTTCATGTAGGTGGTGGGAATCAGCAGACGAACATCCTGACCCTGATGCGAATAGCGCCCGGTCAGGCCGAAATATTTGCGATCGGCCACAAGGTTTACACCTTGTGCTTGCGCGATGCGCTCAACAAAAAGGGCCCCTGCGTTATGCCGGGTCTGTTCGTATTCAGCGCCTGGATTTCCCAGGCCAACGATCAGTTTAATGGCAGTCACGATAGGGGCCCTTCCTTGGAGTGGTGGATAACATCGCCGCAATCAGGGAGTGCGGCGAAAGTGGACGACAAGTGCTCATTTACCATTATGTAAACTCCGCGTTCTCGCCCGCTTTCTCGCTACGCTCTAGTCCGCGATGTTCCCGGTCACTCCGGCGAACAGAGTGAAATTACTCTGCTGCGCCTTCAGTAGCTTCTGGAGCAACACGTGGAGCGTGAACGTTGGCAACAGCCAGATCGTTACCGTGAGCCAGAGCAACAAACTCAACGCCTTTAGGGGCGGTGATGTCGGACAAGTGAATGATCGCGCCGACTTCGGCGTTAGCCAGGTCGACTTCGATGAATTCAGGCAGGTCTTTTGGCAGGCAGGACACTTCGATTTCAGCAACAACGTGCGAAATCTCGCCGCCTTTCTTCACTGGAGCAGCTTCGTTGATGAAGTGCACAGGAACGATAGCGGTCAGTTTCTGGCCAGCTACTACGCGTACGAAGTCAGCGTGCATCACGTGGCCTTTGGCCGGGTGACGCTGCAGAGCTTTGATTACGACGTTTTGCTTGGTGCCGCCAACGTTCAGCTCGATGATGTGGCTGTAAGCCGCTTCGTTTTCGAGCAGTTTGGCAACTTCTTTAGCCAGCATGCTGATGGATTCAGGGGCTTTTTCGCCACCGTAAACTACAGCTGGAACCAGGCTTGCGAGACGACGCAGGCGGCGGCTCGCACCTTTCCCCAGGTCGGAACGCACTTCAGCATTCAGAGTAAAATCGTTCATGTTGTATCTCCAAAATAACCACATTCGCCCCAGCGTTTGCGACCAGCGCTAAAGGCGATATGGGCAAAAAAGCCCCGCCCCGACAGGAATGCCGGGGCGGGGCGCTTTTCGTCAACGAGATGTAATGAAAAGGGCAGGGCCCTTAACGGAACATCGCGCTGATCGATTCTTCATTGCTGATGCGGCGGACCGCCTCGGCAACTACCGGTGCGATATCCAGTTGGCGGATACGCGCACAGGCTTGTGCTGCAGCGGACAGCGGGATGGTGTTCGTCACCACCAGCTCGTCCAGCACGGAATTTTCAATGTTTTCGATCGCCCGACCCGACAGCACAGGGTGCGTGCAGTAGGCGAAAACCTTGGCAGCGCCATGCTCTTTCAGGGCCTTGGCCGCGTGGCACAGAGTGCCGGCGGTATCGACCATGTCATCGACCAGAATACAGGTACGCCCTTCGACATCACCGATGATATGCATCACTTCAGAGTGATTGGCTTTCTCACGGCGTTTGTCGATGATCCCGAGATCCACGCCCAAGGATTTGGCAACAGCCCGTGCACGCACGACGCCACCAATGTCCGGGGACACGATCATCAGGTTTTCGAAGCGCTGATCTTCAATATCATCCACCAGTACCGGGGAGCCGTAGATGTTATCTACCGGAATATCGAAGAAACCCTGGATTTGGTCAGCATGCAGATCAACCGTGAGAACACGGTCGATGCCGACTACGGTAAGCATGTCAGCAACGACTTTCGCGCTGATAGCCACACGTGCGGAACGCGGACGGCGATCCTGACGGGCATAACCAAAGTAAGGAATAACAGCAGTGATACGAGTAGCCGAGGAGCGGCGGAAGGCATCAGCCATCACTACCAGTTCCATCAGGTTATCGTTGGTCGGAGCGCAAGTCGGCTGAATAATGAAGACGTCTTTACCGCGAACGTTTTCATTGATCTCGGCAGTAATTTCGCCGTCGGAAAACTTACCGACAGAGATGTCACCGAGAGGGATATGCAGCTGACGTACAACACGCCGAGCCAGATCGGGGTTAGCGTTCCCCGTAAAGACCATCATCTTGGACACGCGCAGTACCTGAAGGCTGAGGGTAACCTGGATGAGTATAGGAAAATGGCAGGGGCGGCTGGATTCGAACCAACGCATGGCAGGATCAAAACCTGCTGCCTTACCGCTTGGCGACGCCCCTGTATCTGTTGCAACGAGTACCCAGTACTCGATTCCTTTTAGAGCAGACCTTGCAGCTTGCGATGCAACATCGAAACGTTGCTTCCTTTTGCTACAAACCCTGTAAGGGTCTCTGTCAGAAGGGCCGAGACTTTATCAGCTTCAGCTTTGCTTGGGAAGCCCCCAAACACACAACTTCCAGTTCCGGTGAGTTTTGCTTCGGTAAATTTACCTAACAAATTCAATGCGTTACGTACATCTGGATAACGCCTTGCTACCACCGGCAAGCAGTCATTTCGACTGTTTCCCTTGGGAACGGGGCGCACTTTAATGGGAGGAGTGTTACGTGTCAACAGTGGATCTGAAAAAATTTCTGCTGTACTTACAGATACTTGCGGCACCAGCACGAGATACCACGGTTCTTCAGGCTCTACAGGGGTGAGTTTTTCCCCCACGCCCTCGGCGAAAGCTGCGTGGCCACGCACGAAAACCGGGACGTCGGCGCCAAGCGTAAGACCCAGCGCGGCCAGCCGATCCTCATCCCAGCCCAGTTGCCAGAGATGATTGAGGCCCAGCAATGTGGTGGCCGCATTCGAACTGCCGCCACCGATGCCGCCGCCCATGGGCAGGATTTTTTCGATCCAGATGTCGACACCCAGCGAACAACCGGATTGTTCCTGAAGTTTTTTTGCCGCTTTGACGATCAGGTTGCTGTCGTGAGGGACGTCGACGAATTCGGTGTGCAACCGAATCACGCCATCGTCGCGAACGGCGAAGGTGATTTCATCGCCATAATCGAGGAACTGAAAAATCGTCTGCAACTCGTGATAACCGTCTTCACGGCGACCGAGGATGTGCAGCATCAGGTTGAGCTTGGCGGGCGAGGGCAATGTCAGGCGTGGGGCTGTCATGTTCACTGCCCCAGTTTGCGTGGTTGCCATTCCTTGATCACCAGCGTGACATCAAGGTCGGTGCCGTGCAGCTTGATCCGCTCGGGCAGCCAGTAGCCGTTTTGCTCGGCATAACTGAGGTATTCAACCTGCCAGCCATCCTGTTCGAGATTGGCCAGACGGCTGTCGATGTCGAGGGTCAGGCGACTTTTGCTGTCCGGGGCCGGGAGTCCGCGAACCCACCACGCCAGATGGGACACCGGCAATTTCCAGCCCAGTTGTTCTTCAACCAGGGCTTCCGGGGTCTGCGCGTCATAGCGGCCCTGATTGGCCACTTCCAGCGAGACTTTGCCCGGGCGACCGGTCAAGCGGGCCGCGCCACGACCTAGCGGGCCGGAGAGACGGATGTCGTAGTAATCCTGGCGTTGCAGCCAGAACAAGGTGCCGCTGCCCGAATCCTTTGGCGCACGGATGCCGATTTTGCCGTTGATTTGCCAGCCATCCAGGCCGGTCAGTTGCTGTTTGTGCTCGCGCCATTGGGCCTTGTTGCCTTGACCCTGGACCGATTCGCGGGCAACGAAGCCCGCGCAACCGGCGAGCAGGGCGATGAAGCTGAAAATAATGAGGTGGCGCAAAAACATAATCTTAAAGAGTCTCTGATCCGGTCAGGCGCTTGATGGTGCTGCGCAGGGTAGGGCTGTCGGGCTGTTCTTTGAGGAACTTGCTCCAGATTTGCTTGGCTTCACGTTGTTTGCCGTTGGCCCACAGGACTTCGCCCAGGTGCGCGGCGACTTCCTGATCGGGGAAGCGCTCCAGTGCCTGGCGCAAATACCGCTCGGCTTCATCGAGGTTGCCCAGGCGGAAATTCACCCATCCGAGACTATCGAGAACGGCCGGGTCTTCCGGATTGAGCTGGTGCGCCTGTTCGATCAGGGCCTTGGCTTCGGCGTAGCGTGTGGTGCGGTCGGACAGGGTGTAGCCGAGGGCGTTCAACGCCATTGCATTGTTCGGATCACGCTTGATGATCAATCGCAGGTCTTTTTCCATCTGCGCCAGATCATTGCGTTTTTCTGCCAGCATGGCCCGGGTATACAGCAGGTTCAGATCGTCGGGGTATTGCTGCAGGGCTTGCTGCAAGACTTTCCAGGCCTTGTCGCCCTGTTTGTTGGCAGACAAGGTTTCGGCTTCGATCAGATACAACTGGATCGCGTAATCGGGTTGCTCGCCGCGTTCGGCTGCCAGACGGCTTTGGGCTTCGGCGGTCTTGCCGTTGCTCATCAGAATATCGGCCTGACGCAATTGCGCCGGCAGGTAATCGTTGCCCGCCCCGACCTGGGCGTACTCGATCAATGCGCCCTGCGGGTCGTTACGCTCTTCAGCAATGCGCCCCAGGTTCAGGTGTGCCGAGTCGACATGGCTTTCCCGAGCGATCAAATCTTCCAGGTAACCTTTGGCCTCGTCCCATGCCTTGGCTTCCAGGCAGACCAGGGCCAGGGAATAACGCAGTTCGTCGTCTTCGGGGTATTGCTGCACCAGGCTCGAAAATTCGACCTTGGCATCGTCCATGCGATCCTGCTCAACCAGCATGCGCGCGTAGGTCAGGCGCAGGCGTTTGTCGTCCGGGTATTTCTTGATGCTTTTTTGCAGCAGCGGCAGGGCTTCATCACCGCGGTTTAGCCCTTGCAGCAGGCGCGCGCGTAGCAGGATTGGCGCGATTTCGCCCTCGTCCGGCGGGTTGTCTTCGAGCAGGGTCAGGGCGCCCTTGGCATCGCCGTCCTGTTGCAGCAGCAAGGCTTTGCCGAAAATCAGCTGGTTGTTGTGCGGATGGCGCTGCAGCAAGCGGTCAAAGCCTTTCATCAGACCGTTGCGCGTGTCCTGGTCGGTATCGGCCGCAGACAAGGCGAGGAAGTCGAAATGCGTGTCGCCTTTGCCTTGCAGGACTTTTTCCATGTAGACCATGGAGTCGTCGTAACGCCCGGCGCGGGCGAGTTGTACGGCGGCCGCCCGCTGCGCCTCGAGATCGTCCGGTGCGTTTTTGGCCCAGACCAGTGCGGTGTCGAGGGCAGCCTGATCGGCACCCAGATACTCGGCAATGCGAAATGCCCGCTCGGAGATTCCCGGATCCTGAGTATTGATGGCCTGGGTCACGTAGTTGTCCAGGGCAATATCGTAACGATTGCGTTGGCCAGCCAGTTCGGCGCTCAACAGGCTGAAGACGGTTTCTTCACTGAACGAGCTGTAAACCTTGGGCTTTTCAGGCGCCGGAGTGCTGTCTTCGACCGGCGGCGTACCGTCCGACGAAACGGGTGCCAAGGCCTGGCAGCCGCTGAGGAAGACAAAAGCGAGGAGCAACGCGGAAGATCTATTCATATAGGAAGAAGGACGACTAACCTGCGGTCGGATCATCATGACACAAGCCTTGGGCCAAACATAACCGCCCGGCCAATTTACCCGCGCGGGCAATCCCCATAGGCGCGGCGCCCTTGTAAACGAGAACGGATCGCAGCCTTCGGCAGTTCTTACAGAAGCGATAGATATCGAGTGGTTGTTCTGGCTCTGTCGAAGTAGGACAATTGTCGGCTTCACGTCACCATCAGCGACCTTGAATGGCCTTCCTTGCACTCGGTATTAACCACAAGACTGCTTCAGTAGACGTCCGCGAGCGCGTGGCCTTTACCCCTGAGCAGCTGGTTGAGGCCTTGCAGCAGCTCTGCCGACTCACCGACAGCCGCGAAGCTGCGATCCTCTCCACCTGCAATCGCAGTGAACTGTATATAGAACAGGATCACCTTTCGGCTGACATCATATTGCGCTGGCTGGCCGATTATCATCATTTGAGCCTCGACGAGCTGCGCGCGAGCGCTTATGTGCATGAAGATGATGCGGCAGTTCGTCACATGATGCGCGTCGCCTCCGGGCTCGATTCGCTGGTGTTGGGGGAGCCGCAGATTCTCGGTCAGATGAAATCGGCCTACGCAGTGGCTCGCGAGGCCGGTACCATCGGTCCGCTGCTCGGCCGGTTGTTCCAGGCCACATTCAACGCGGCCAAACAGGTGCGAACCGACACCGCCATCGGCGAAAATCCGGTATCCGTGGCGTTTGCCGCGGTCAGCCTGGCGAAACAGATTTTCAGCGATTTGCAACGCAGTCAGGCTTTGCTGATCGGCGCCGGCGAGACCATTACCCTGGTCGCCCGCCATCTGCATGAGCTGGGGGTGAAGCGAATCGTGGTTGCCAACCGCACTCTGGAGCGCGCGAGCATTCTGGCCGAACAGTTCGGCGCCCACGCAGTGCTGCTCTCGGACATCCCGGCAGAACTTGTGCGCAGCGACATCGTCATCAGTTCCACTGCCAGCCAGTTACCGATTCTCGGTAAAGGCGCGGTGGAAAGTGCCTTGAAATTGCGCAAGCACAAGCCGATTTTCATGGTGGATATCGCCGTTCCTCGGGATATCGAACCGGAAGTCGGCGAGTTGGACGACGTTTACCTCTATAGCGTCGACGATCTCCACGAAGTGGTCGCCGAAAACCTCAAGAGCCGTCAGGGCGCAGCCCAAGCCGCCGAAGAGATGGTGTCGGTCGGTGCCGAAGATTTCATGGTTCGCCTGCGCGAACTGGCGGCGGTGGATGTGCTCAAGGCTTATCGTCAACAAAGCGAGCGTCTGCGCGACGAAGAGTTGCAGAAAGCCCAGCGCATGCTCGCCAATGGCAGCAGCGCCGAAGACGTACTGGTGCAACTGGCCCGCGGCCTGACCAACAAACTCTTGCATGCTCCGAGTGTGCAATTGAAAAAGCTCTCTGCCGAAGGCCGCCTCGATGCGCTGGCCATGGCCCAGGAACTCTTTGCCCTCGGTGAGGGCTCATCGGATAGCTTTTCGGATAAAAAACCGCAATGAAAGCGTCACTGCTCAATAAGCTGGACATCCTCCAGGACCGTTTCGAGGAATTGACCGCCCTGCTTGGCGACGGCGAGGTCATTTCCGATCAAAACAAGTTCCGCACCTATTCCAAGGAGTACGCGGAAGTCGAGCCGATCGTTGGCACCTATAAACAGCTGCTTAAAGTGCAGGGCGACCTCGAAGGGGCTCAGGCGCTGCTCAAGGACAGCGACCCGGACATGCGCGAAATGGCCGTGGAAGAAGTCCGCGAAGCCAAAGAGCAACTGATCGAAATTGAAGCCAGCCTGCAACGCATGCTGCTGCCCAAGGATCCCAACGACGGGCGCAACGTATTCCTCGAAATCCGTGCCGGTACTGGCGGTGACGAAGCGGCGATCTTCTCTGGCGACTTGTTCCGCATGTATTCGCGTTATGCCGAGCGACGTGGTTGGCGGGTAGAGATTCTTTCGGAGAACGAAGGCGAACATGGCGGCTATAAAGAAGTCATCGCCCGGGTCGAAGGCGAGAATGTTTACGGCAAGCTGAAGTTCGAATCCGGCGCGCACCGCGTACAACGGGTTCCGGCCACTGAATCCCAGGGCCGCATCCACACCTCGGCCTGCACCGTGGCGGTGTTGCCCGAGCCGGACGAGCAGGAAGCGATCGAGATCAACCCGGCGGATCTTCGGGTCGACACCTATCGCTCCTCCGGTGCCGGTGGTCAGCACGTCAACAAGACCGATTCGGCCATTCGCATCACGCACTTGCCGTCCGGTATTGTCGTCGAGTGTCAGGAAGAACGTTCCCAGCACAAGAACCGTGCCCGGGCGATGTCCTGGCTGTCGGCCAAGCTCAACGATCAACAGACCAGCGCGGCGGCCAATGCCATCGCCAGCGAGCGTAAATTGCTGGTAGGTTCCGGCGATCGGTCCGAGCGGATCCGCACCTATAATTTTGCCCAGGGCCGGGTCACCGACCATCGGGTCAACCTGACGCTATATTCCCTCGACGAAATTCTCGCGGGCGGTGTGGATGCGGTGATCGAACCGTTGCTGGCCGAGTACCAGGCCGACCAATTGGCAGCGATAGGTGAGTAAATGACGATCATTGCCAGCTTGTTGCGCGCCGCCGATTTGCCCGACTCGCCCACCGCGCGTCTGGATGCTGAATTGCTGCTGGCGGCGGCCTTGGGCAAGTCCCGCAGTTTTCTGCACACCTGGCCTGAGCGTATCGTCCCGAGCGAAGCGGCATTGAAGTTTGCCGAGTACCTGCAGCGCCGTCGTAGCGGCGAGCCGGTGGCCTACATTCTGGGTCAGCAAGGCTTCTGGAAGCTCGATCTGGAAGTCGCGCCCCATACGCTGATTCCGCGTCCCGACACCGAATTGCTGGTAGAAACTGCGCTGGAATTGTTGCCAGCCACTCAGGCCTTGGTGCTCGATTTGGGCACCGGCAGCGGCGCCATCGCTCTGGCCTTGGCCAGCGAGCGTCCGGCCTGGAAAGTCACCGCCGTGGATCGCGTGCTGGAAGCGGTGGCCCTGGCCGAGCGCAATCGCCAACGCTTGAGCCTGAACAATGCCACCGTGCTGAGCAGCCATTGGTTCAGCGCTTTGGAAGGCCAGCGTTTTCAACTGATCATCAGCAATCCGCCCTACATCGCTTCGACCGATCCACATCTGGTGGAAGGCGATGTGCGCTTCGAACCGGCCAGTGCCCTGGTGGCCGGCGTCGATGGGCTAGACGATTTGCGTCTGATCGTCGCCCAGGCACCGGATCACCTCGAGGCGGGTGGCTGGTTGATGCTTGAACACGGTTACGATCAAGCCGAAGCCGTACGCGATCTGCTACTGAGCCGCGGCTTTGAAGAAGTCCACAGCCGCACCGATCTGGGTGGTCACCAACGCATCAGTCTGGGGCGCTTGCCGTGCTGAATGATCAGGAATTACTGCGCTACAGCCGACAGATTCTGCTGCAACACGTCGACATCGACGGCCAGTTGCGACTCAAGGAAAGCCGCGTGCTGATTGTCGGCCTCGGCGGTCTCGGCTCACCGGTTGCGCTGTACCTGGCCGCAGCCGGTGTCGGTGAGTTGCATCTGGCGGACTTCGATACGGTCGACCTGACCAATCTGCAACGCCAGATCGTTCATGACACTGACAGCGTCGGCCTGAGCAAAGCCGATTCGGCGATCCGTCGCCTGACAGCGATCAATCCCGAGATTCAGCTGATTGCCCATCGCACCGTCCTGGATGAAGATTCCCTGGCGGCAGCAGTTGCGGCGGTGGATCTGGTGCTGGACTGTTCCGATAATTTTTCCACCCGCGAAGCAGTCAACGCCGCCTGTGTGGCGGCGCGCAAACCGCTGGTCAGCGGTGCGGCGATTCGGTTGGAAGGGCAATTGTCGGTATTCGACTCCCGTCGTCCGGAAAGCCCGTGCTACCACTGTTTGTACGGGCATGGCAGCGAAGCCGAGCTGACTTGCAGCGAGGCCGGTGTACTGGGTCCGCTGGTGGGCCTGGTCGGTAGCCTGCAAGCGCTCGAAGCGCTGAAATTGCTGGTGGGGTTCGGCGAACCGCTGGTGGGGCGCCTGTTATTGATCGATGCCTTGGGCACGCGTTTCCGTGAACTGCGGGTCAAGCGTGATCCGGGCTGCAGCGTCTGCGGGTCAAGCCATGCGTGAAGCGCCGATTGGAGTGTTCGATTCCGGGGTCGGTGGGCTGTCGGTGCTGGCCGAGATCCAACAATTGCTGCCCAACGAATCTCTGTTGTACTTTGGCGATTGCGGGAATATTCCCTACGGTGAAAAATCACCGGCATTCATCAGTCAGCGTTGCAGCGTCATGGCGCAGTTCTTTCAGCAGCAGGGCGCCAAGGCGCTGGTGCTCGCTTGCAACACCGCGACCGTCGCGGGTGTTGCGGACTTGCGGCGCGATTTCCCCGAGTGGCCCATCGTCGGCATGGAGCCCGCCGTCAAACCGGCGGCGGCGGCGACGCGCAGCGGTGTAGTTGGCGTACTCGCCACCACCGGCACTTTACAGAGCGCCAAGTTCGCCGCTTTGCTCGACCGTTTCGCCGTCGATGTGCGAGTCATTACCCAGCCATGCCCCGGGCTGGTAGAGCTGATTGAAAATGGCGATTTGCACAGCGAGGCATTGCGTCAGTTGCTGCAAGGGTATGTCGACCCGCTGCTGGCTGCCGGTGCAGACACGATCATTCTTGGCTGCACGCATTATCCCTTTCTGAAACCGCTGCTTAAGCAAATGCTCCCGCCGAGCATCAGCCTGATCGATACCGGTGCCGCTGTGGCACGGCAGCTTCAACGATTATTGGCCGAGCGTGAGTTGCTGGCCGAGGGACCTGCTCGCGCTGCCCGATTCTGGTCGAGTGCGGATCCGGCACACTTCAGAAATATCCTGCCGGTTTTGTGGCATTCGACGGGGATTGTGCAAAGCTTCGATTTGTAGATAAAAAGATGAAGAAACGAATAATTGGGCTGAACTTCTGATCAAGCGTCTACTTCTATAGCTTGGTCTGTTGGGCGGCATAAAAAACCATACGAAATTGTTCGGAAAAGGATGTTTCTAATGACGCGACTATTCTGCTTGGCCGCGATTGCGACCGCATTGATGGGGCACAGTTTTACCGCGCAGGCAGCAGGGGTGGAGTTCGCGGTCGGCCAGACCAGCGATTCGACCATGACCTACCGATTGGGGATGCAATTCGATTGGGACAAAAGCTGGCTGCAGAGTGACATCGGTCGCTTGACCGGCTACTGGAGTGGCGCTTACACCTATTGGGAGGGCGATGAAACGTCGGACAATCACAGTGTGTCGTTCTCGCCGGTGCTGGTGTACGAGTTTGCCGGTCAGACCATCAAACCCTACGTTGAAGCGGGTATCGGCATCGCGGTGTTTGCCAACACCGAAGTCGAAGACAACAAACTGGGCAGTGCCTTTCAGTTCGAAGACCGTTTCGGGTTTGGTCTGCGCTTTACCGGCGGACATGAAGTCGGGATTCGCGCCACGCACTATTCCAATGCCGGGATCAGCAGCCCGAACGATGGTGTAGAGAGTTACTCGCTGCATTACACGATGCCGTTGTAAGCAGTGCTGTACCTTTAATGTGGGAGCGGGCTTGCTCGCGAATGCGATTTAACATTCAACATTGATGTTGACTGACAATCCGCTTTCGCGAGCAAGCCCGCTCCCACATTGGATTTTCGGTGGCCTGTCGTATCGCTCACCGATACGCCGTCGCAATCCCCTGGCGTTCGGTAATGCATTCCGGTGCGCCCATTTCGAACTCCCGGCAAATCAGCGGTCGTTTTTCGTAAATGGTGCACATCATGCTGTTGCGATCCAGCGCGGCGCACCAGCCGTCATCCAGTCGCAGCATGACTTCCCCGCCCCAATCGTCGGTATCGATAAAACGCTCGGGCACACCGGTGTCGGTGATCAGCATGACTTCAAGCTGACAGCAACAGGCCGCGCAGGTCGAGCAGGTGATCGCAGGTTCGGCGATTTGCGTATGGGGAATGGTTTTCATGGCGCGCAGTGTAAGGCAGTGGGCCCGCGCTGTGTGAAAGGCCTGACGGACGCTCAGGCTTCACGGCAGATCCTCGATCGGCGGATTGTCTCGCTCCATGCGCTTGTCGATTGCCAGTTCCGTCTGGCCGGGCTTTTGCGGCAGAGGCCAAAGGACAGGCATGAGCAACTCCGGTAAGGGGAGTTCCAGGGGACGATGCTTGAGCATGTCGAAGAGGTATCGCGCAGTTTTGTCCGCCGACCAGTCAAGGTACTCCGGAGCGTCGTTGCTCAAGGGGATATCGATAAGTCCTGGGCTGACGATGGTCATTTCGATGTTTTCAGGCGCTACTTCGATGCGCAAGGACTCGAATAGATGACGTAACCCGGGCTTTGAATCATCGCAGGATTCGGCTCGTGGCAGGGGCAGCCAGGTCACTAAGCTGGCCATGCCCACCAGATGCGGCGCAGTGCCCGCCCGCAGCAGGGGGCGGGCAGCTTCGATGCAATAGCTGCTGGCAAGCAGGTTGGTACGCACGATGTGCTCGATGATTGACGCATCGAACTGATTGGCATCGACGTATTCGCAGGTGCCTGCGTTGAGAATCATGGTGTCCAGAGACCCCCATTCCTTGGCAATCTGCTCGCCGATTTCGCGCACTCTTTGACCGTTGGTCAAATCCCCCGCGACCACCAGTACCTGTCCGGGATAACGCTGAGACAGGGCTTCCAATGGCGCCAACGAGCGGGAGCTGGCAGCCAGGTGGGCACCGGTTTTGAGTATTTCTTCGGCCAGCGCGGCACCAATACCGTTGCTGGTGCCGGTCAGCCAGTATCGCCTTGGAGGTTTAAGATTCATCGCAATTCCCTTTTTAACCAGATGATTTCCCGGCTCAATACCGTGTTCATAACGTAACGCTGCGGCATCAGCGATCATTCCGGTAGCGGTAAACCTTGTCGTGACGGCAGGTTCTTGAACGCCGCCAAGGCCCGTTCGCGGGAACTGTTCAGATTGACGATAGGCGATGGATAATCCATCACACCGAACAATCCATCGAGTTTCGCGCGATTGTGCAGGTCTTTTTCGTTCATTTCATTGATCTGCGGCAACCAATGCTTGATGAAAACCCCTTCGGCATCGAACTTCTCCGACTGGCTCAGTGGGTTGAAAATCCGGAAGTAGGGCGCCGAATCGGTGCCGGTGGACGAACTCCACTGCCAACCACCGTTGTTTGCCGCCAAGTCGCCGTCAATCAGATGCTGCATGAAGAAACGTTCGCCTTCACGCCAGTCGATCAGCAAATTTTTGGTCAGGAACATTGCCACGACCATGCGCAAACGGTTGTGCATCCAGCCGGTCTCCAGCAATTGGCGCATGGCGGCATCGATGATCGGCAGGCCGGTACGGGCTTGTTGCCAGGCTTTGAGTTCTTCAGGGGCGTCACGCCAGGCCAGGGCTTCGGTTTCCGGGCGGAAGGCGCGGTGCCGGGAGACCCGTGGATAACCCACCAGAATGTGTTTGTAGAATTCACGCCACAGCAACTCGTTGATCCAGCTGACCGCACCGGCCTTGCCGCTTTCGAACTCACCCTGATTACTGCGCAACGCGGCGTGCAGACACTGACGAGGGGAGATGACCCCGGCGGTAAGGTAGGCCGAGAGCTGGCTGGTACCGGGTTTTGCCGGGAAATCGCGCTCGCTGTGGTAATAGTCGATCTGTGCGTCGGTAAAGGTCTCGAGGCGGCGTCTGGCCTCGGCTTCGCCGGCCGGCCAGAGAGCACGCAAACTATCGCTGGGCGTGTCGAAACCCTCGACACGAGAGGGCGGTTCGTCGCTGGCGATACCCAGTGGAGCCTGGATGGCAGGGGCGGTAACCAATCTGGGCAATGATGCGTGCAAGCGTTCGTAGCAGACCTTGCGGAACTGGCTGAAGACCTGGAAATAGGTGCCGGTTCTGGTCAGCACGGTGCCCGGTTTGAACAGCAGTTGATCGAGGTAACTGTAAAAGTCGATGCCTTGGGCTTTCAGCACTTGGGCCACCGCCGCATCACGACGGGTTTCATGAATGCCATATTCTTCGTTGACATGCACCGCGTCGATCTTCAGTTGCTGACACAATTCGAGCAGGACTTTCGGTGCCTCATCCCAGCGGGACGCTTTGCGAATCAGCAGCGGGATGTTCAGGGCGTCCAGCGCAGGGCGTAATTCGCGCAGGTTGCGCAGCCAGAAATCCACTTTGCACGGTGCGTCATCATGCGCCAGCCATTGCTGTGGACTCAGCAAATACACCGCCACACTCGGGCCGCGGGTTGCGGCGGCCGAGAGGGCGGTGTTGTCGTGTAGACGCAAGTCGCTGCGCAGCCAGATCAATTGCATGGTGGTATCCACACGATCCATTGGAAATACGCCATTAAATGAGCCCTCGCTGAATGAGGCCCTGATGGGCCGACAACGGGTCTTCGGCCAGGGACAGGTCGGCAATGGCGGCGGTTCTTGCGGATAACTCGGCGTGGTGAATGCACACCGTCGGTCCGGCAATCATTTTTGGGCAGCTGACGCCATTCAGAAGTTTCATCAGCTGCGACAGATTCATGGCTTTGCTGGAATACAGCAGTACGCCGCGGGCTTGCAGATGATCGACTGCCAGCGCAAGCTCGCCGGCAGGGAGCGGCCAGTCGAAGACTTCCACCGGGCAATCGACGCTGCTGATCAGCCAGGCGGTGAGCCACAGATAAGGCTCCAGCGGCAGGTCCGAGTGATTGATCAGCAACAGCGGCGCGGTGCGCAACTGACGGTTGTTATGGTAAACCCTCGCGCCGAATTTGCTGCGCAACCAGGAATAAACAAACACCCGCTCCATCTGCGCGCCGAACTGGCCTTGCCAGCGTTGTTCCAGTTCCGCCAGCAACGGCATCAACAATTTTTCACACAAGGTACGCGGTGGATACAGCGCCATCGCCTGATTCACTGTGTCATCGAGGGTGCGTTCGGCTAGCTGAGTGACCGCTTGCAGCAATATCTGGCGCAGCACCAGCCAATCGTTCCCGACGGGGTCGGTAAGCCCTGAAGGCGTGTCGAGCAGCTGTTTGACCTGGCTGACAGCTACGCCGCGATTGAGCCAGGTGAGGATCATCAGGATCCGTTGAATGTGTTCGGCACAGAACAGCCGATGCCCCTTAGGTGTGCGCTGAGGCACTATCAGCCCATAGCGGCGTTCCCAGGCGCGCAAGGTGACGGCATTGACCCCGGTCTGTCGGGCCACTTCACGAATGGGCAGCCAACCAGCGTCCAGGGCCTTCTTGAAGTTGGTGCCGAGGTCTTCGCTGGCGCTGGTGTCCGGTGGGTTCTTCATTAAATCGCGTTTCGCAGGCTGAGGTTTTCCGGGTGCGGTTGCAGATAAACCTGCTGCGCGATGTAGGGATCCGGGTGTTGGCGAAAGTAGTGTTTGAGCAGCGTCAATGGCACCACCAGCGGCACGAAGCCCTGGCGATACTGGCCGATGACGTGCTGCACTTCCTGTTTGTCTTCAGGACTGATGGCTTGCTTGAGATAACCGCTGAGGTGCTGCAGCACGTTGGTGTGACTGCGGCGTGTGGCGCATTTTTTCAGGGCTGTCATCAGCTCGCTGAAATAGCGCGGTCCAAGCACTTCTGGATCAGTCTGGCCCATGTTGCCCAGGAAGTTGCCCAAGGTTTTGTATTGCACCGGGTTATGGGCCATCAGCAGGTATTTGTAGCGCGCGTGAAAGTCAGTGAGGCCATGACGGGTCAGGCCTGTTTGCAACAACTGCTGCCAGGCGCTGTAGGCGAACACTCGGGTGAGGAAGTTTTCCCGCAGCACCGGGTCGTTGAGGCGGCCGTCTTCTTCCACTGGAAGATCAGGATGCAACGCACAGAAGGCTTGGGCGTAGATACCACGGCTACCACCGTCCACTGGCGCGCCGTTGGCGTGGTAGGTCTTGACCCGTTCCAGCCCGCACGAAGGGGATTTCTGCATGAAGATATAGCCGCAGATGTCACCCAATTCCATCGCCATTTTTTGGCCATACTCGGCCAGCGGCCGGGTGACGTTGATCTCAGGATTGATCGTACCGACAGCCTCCGGGTGCTCGGGGTTGCCGACCAGGCGGATCGGTTCGCGAGGGATACCCAGGCCAATGGCGACTTCCGGGCATACCGGGACGAAATCGAAATAATCGGTGAGGGTAATGCTGCACAGCCGCGATGCTTTGTGCCCGCCGTTGTAACGCACTTCGGCTCCCATCAGGCAGGCGCTTATGGCGATTTTGGGTTTCATGGCTGTAGGGGGCATCGGAGCGCCTCGAATCCAGACCTGTACAGATTATTAGATCTGTACAACATGACTTCATCATAGATTCAAAGGTGTACAAGTCAAATTTTTTGTATAGGTTTTTTGCGGGGCTGCTGCCCATGTCGACAGCAGCGATGGGCTGGATTTGATTCAATTCACTGCAGATGTTCGTGCAGTCTGCGGGCTGCTTCCTGACCACTGAGCCAGGCACCTTCGACACGGCCAGACAGGCACCAGTCGCCGCACACATACAGGCCCAGATCAGCATCGGCCAAGGCACCCCACTCATGGCTGCTGGCCGGCCGGGCGTAAAGCCAGCGGTGGGCGAGGCTGAAAGTCGGAGCAGGCATGGCGTCGTTCAGCAGTTCGGCAAAGGCACCATGCAATTGCTCGATCACCGCTTCCTTGGACAGGTCGATATGTTGCCGGCTCCAGGCGCTGGTGGCGTGTAGTACCCAAGTGTCGAGGGTGGTGTCGCGTCCCGGTTTGCTACGGTTACGTGCCAGCCAGTCGAGAGGGCTGTCCTGCACGAAGCAACCTTCGATGGCGGTTTCCAGTGGCGTGTCGAACGCCAGGGCGACAGCCCAGGTCGGCTCCATTTTTACCCCGGCGGCGGCCCCGGCGAGTTTCGGTGCGGTCGCCAGCAGCGCGGTCGCCTGAGGGGCTGGCGTGGCGATAACGACATGGCTGAACGGGCCGTGAGTGAAGCCATCGGCGTCTTGCAGGTGCCAATGTTCTTCACCGCGATAGACCTCGGTGATGCGGCAAGCGAAATGCACTTCCAGATCACCGAGCAGGCCGCGCGTGATCGCGCTCATGCGTGGCGTGCCGACCCAGCGAGTCTGTTCGTCCGGCGAAGGTCTGAGCTGGCCACCGTGAAAGGTATAGAGCTGCGGCGTCCAGACGGCGACCCAGCCGTTGGCTTGCCAGCGCTGGACTTCGGTGACGAAGCGGCGGTCGCGGGCAGTGAAATATTGCGCGCCCATGTCCAGAGCACCCGCATCGCTGCGCTTGCTCGACATGCGTCCGCCACTGCCGCGGCTTTTATCGAAAAGTTGAACGACATGCCCGGCCTCCGTAAGGGCCTGGGCGGCTGAGAGTCCGGCGATGCCGGTGCCGATGATTGCGATAGGTACAGTCATAGGGGCCTCGTTTACCTGTCTGTACAGACTACGCCGTGGTTCAAACCTGTACAATATTGTTTTTTGGTATAACTTTTAGCGTCCTCGTTCTGACAGCTTGGCCTATTGTTAAGCACAGAGCCTGCCCAATACCAAAGATCCCTGCTTATAAAAATAGACTAGTGATCAGGGTAAAACGCCACGCGAGGAAGATGTCATGCACATATTGCTGACCGGCGGTACTGGTTTGATAGGACGTCAACTCTGCCGACACTGGTTGAGTCAGGGACATCGCCTGACGGTCTGGAGTCGCACGCCTGCAAAAGTCGCCCAAGTCTGTGGCACTCAGGTACGTGGAATCGCACGGCTTGAGGACCTGGGTCAAGAGCCGGTGGATGCCATTATCAACCTCGCGGGTGCGCCGATTGCCGATCGGCTCTGGACTCATAAACGCAAAACCTTGTTGTGGAGCAGCCGGATCACCCTGACCGAAACCCTGCTGGCCTGGCTCGAAAGCCGCGAGCAGAAACCGCAGGTGCTGATCTCCGGCTCCGCGATCGGTTGGTATGGCGACGGTGGTGAGCGGGAATTGACTGAAGAATCTCCACCGGTCATCGATGATTTCGCCAGCCAATTGTGCGTCGCCTGGGAGGAAACCGCGCAGCGCGCCGAAGCCTTGGGCATTCGCGTGATCCTCATCCGTACCGGGTTGGTGCTGTCCGCCGAGGGCGGCTTTTTGTCGCGGCTGTTGTTGCCGTTCAAACTGGGGCTGGGCGGGCCGCTCGGCAACGGTCGGCAGTGGATGTCGTGGATTCATATCAAGGATCAAATTGCCCTGATTGATTTTCTTCTGCATCGCAATGAGGCCAGCGGTCCATATAATGCCTGCGCGCCCAAACCGGTGCGCAATCGCGAGTTCGCCCAAACGTTGGGTAGCGTGTTGCATCGTCCGGCGTTCATGCCGATGCCGACTCTCGTGTTGAAGGTGGGCCTGGGCGAGTTGTCATTGTTGTTGCTGGGTGGTCAGAAGGCCATGCCGGCGCGCTTGCTGGAAGCGGGCTTCACTTTCCAGTTCACCGATTTGCGCGCGGCGTTGGACGATGTGTCCAGCCGCCTTAAGAAATAGGACGTTGCATGACCGATCACGCGTTGCTTCTGGTCAACCTGGGTTCACCCGCTTCCACCTCGGTGGCGGATGTGCGCAGTTACCTCAATCAATTTCTGATGGACCCGTATGTGATCGACCTGCCATGGCCGGTGCGGCGTTTGCTGGTGTCATTGATTCTGATCAAGCGTCCAGAGCAATCGGCCCACGCTTATGCGTCGATCTGGTGGGCGGACGGCTCGCCACTGGTGGTGCTCAGCCGTCGTCTGCAACAGGCCATGACCCGGGAATGGACCCACGGACCTGTTGAGTTGGCGATGCGTTATGGCGAGCCATCGATTGAATCGGCACTTGTGCGGCTGGCTGCCCAGGGGCACAAGAAAGTGACGCTGGCGCCGCTCTATCCGCAGTTCGCCGACAGCACGGTGACCACGGTGATCGAAGAAGCCAGGCGGGTGGTGCGGGAGAAGAAACTCGACGTGCAGTTCTCGATTCTCCAGCCGTTCTACGATCAGCCGGAATACCTCGATGCGTTGGTGGCCAGTGCCCAACCGTATCTGGAGCAGGATTACGATCACCTGTTATTGAGCTTCCACGGTTTGCCGGAACGGCACTTGAAGAAGCTTAATCCAGGACACAGCTTCGAAGGTGGCAGCGATTGCTGCGCCGGGGCACCGCCGGAAGTGGTCGCGACCTGTTACCGCGGTCAATGTCTGCGCACAGCCGCCGAGTTTGCCAAGCGCATGGGCCTGCCGGACGGCAAGTGGTCGGTGTCGTTCCAGTCGCGTCTGGGGCGGGCCAAGTGGATCGAACCCTACACCGAAGCGCGCCTCGATGAGTTGGCCAAAAGTGGCGTGAAGAAAGTCCTGGTGATGTGCCCGGCGTTTGTCGCCGATTGCATCGAAACGCTGGAAGAGATCGGTGATCGCGGGAGAGAGCAATTCCGCGAAGCGGGAGGGGAGGAATTGGTGCTGGTGCCGTGCCTCAACGAGAATCCGCAGTGGGCCAAGGCGTTGAACGCATTGTGTGAAAGAGCGCCGATAGCCCTGTAGTCATGATCGTTCCCACGCTCTGCGTGGGAACGCCTCTGGGGACGCTCCGCGTCCAGTGACGCGGAGCGTCACGGGCTGCATTCCCACGCAGAGCGTGGGAACGATCAGTTCACTCAGAGCAGCGATTCATCCGCCTGCTTGTGCTTCCAGCTGTCATGGCCCGGCAGCAACAGGTTCAGCGCAATCGCCACCACCGCGCACAGCGCGATGCCTTTGAGGCCGAAATCGTCCGGGCCAGTTCCTGTACCGATCAGCACGCCGCCAATCCCGAACACCAACGTCACCGAGACAATCACCAGATTGCGCGCTTCGCCCAAGTCGATCTTGTGGCGAATCATGGTGTTCATCCCCACCGCAGCGATCGAACCGAACAACAGGCACAGAATCCCGCCCATCACCGGCACCGGGATGCTTTGCAGCAGGGCGCCGAATTTGCCGATGAACGCCAGGCTGATCGCAAAGATCGCCGCCCAGGTCATGATTTTCGGGTTGTAGTTTTTGGTCAGCATCACCGCGCCGGTCACTTCGGCGTAGGTGGTGTTGGGTGGGCCGCCAAACAGGCCGGCGGCGGTGGTGGCAATGCCATCGCCGAGCAAGGTGCGGTGCAGGCCGGGCTTCTTCAAATAATCGCGTCCAGTCACGCTACCCACTGCAATCACGCCGCCGATATGCTCAATGGCAGGGGCCAGGGCCACCGGAACGATGAACAGAATCGCCTGCCAGTTGAATTCCGGCGCCGTGAACTGGGGAATCGCGAACCACGGTGCAGCGGCAATCTTCGCGGTGTCGACCACCCCGAAATAGAACGCCATGGCAAACCCCACCAGCACACCGGAGATGATTGGCACCAGGCGGAAAATGCCTTTACCGAACACCGCGACGATCAGAGTGGTCAGCAGCGCCGGCATCGAGATCAACATCGCCGTCTGGTAAGCAATCAGCTCGGTGCCATCGCCGGCCTTGCCCATCGCCATGTTGGCGGCGATCGGCGCCATGGCCAGGCCGATGGAGATGATTACCGGGCCAATCACCACCGGTGGCAGCAAACGGTCGATGAACCCGGTGCCTTTGATCTTCACGGCAAGGCCGAGGAAGGTGTAGACGAAACCGGCCGCCATCACACCGCCCATGGTCGCTGCCAGGCCAAACTGGCCCTTGGCGAGAATGATCGGCGTGATGAAGGCGAAGCTCGAGGCGAGGAACACCGGCACCTGACGCCCGGTAACGATCTGGAACAGAATCGTCCCAAGGCCTGCGGTGAATAGCGCGACGTTCGGGTCGAGGCCGGTAATCAACGGCATCAGCACCAGCGCGCCAAAGGCCACGAACAGCATCTGCGCACCCGACAACACTGTGCGCCAGAGCGGATCGTTGAACTCTTGTTGCATGCTCAAGCGTCCTTCTGCTTGGTGCCGAAGATCTTGTCACCGGCATCGCCCAAGCCTGGGATGATGTAACCGTGTTCGTTCAGTTTTTGATCGATGGAAGCTGTGTAAATGATCACGTCCGGGTGAGCCTTCTCGACCACGGCGATGCCTTCTGGCGCGGCGACCAGCACCATCGCGCGGATGTCCTTGCAACCGGCCTTTTTCAGCAGGTCGATGGTGGCGACCATCGAACCACCGGTGGCGAGCATCGGGTCAATGATCATCGCCAGGCGTTCGTCGATTTCGGGTACCAGTTTCTCAAGGTAGGTGTGGGCTTCGAGGGTTTCCTCGTTGCGGGCCACGCCCACGGCGCTGACTTTGGCGCCCGGGATCAGGCTCAACACACCTTCGAGCATGCCGATACCGGCACGCAGGATCGGCACCACGGTAATTTTCTTGCCGGCGATTTTCTCG
The DNA here is from genome assembly GCF_022014505.1 of Pseudomonas sp. PGPR40. Lineage (NCBI taxonomy): Bacteria > Pseudomonadati > Pseudomonadota > Gammaproteobacteria > Pseudomonadales > Pseudomonadaceae > Pseudomonas > Pseudomonas sp. PGPR40. The sequence continues at coordinate 57,352 of NZ_JAKLSP010000019.1, forward strand.
ACCGACACCGTGCCGCACCAGCCTTCGATGTCGTAGCTTTCCAGCGGCAGGTCTTTGGTGGCTTCATAAGTCAGCAGGGCACCGACTTCCTGAGCGAGCTCACGAAAATTCTTCGTGCTGATGTCGGCGCGGCGCATGAGGCCAAGTTTATGACGGATCAGCGGATGGCGGATCTCGAGGATGGGCATGGGAAAGGCTCCGGAGGCGGGCAAAAAACCGGCCCAGATTAATCTATCCGAGGGTGTTGTCCTATAGACATATAGAACGTTAGTCCACAAACGCTTGATCTGGCCTCGCTTGATGCGTACCTTTGCCCGCTTTTCCGAATCCGACCCTCCCCCTCAATCCCCCTTGGAGAGCGCCATGTCCGCTGATCTCGAGCATATCCGTCAAATCATGCGAGAGGCTGACTGCCTGTACACCGAAGCTGAAGTCGAGGCGGCCATCGCCCGCGTCGGTGCGCAAATCAACGATCAACTGGCGGACAGCAACCCGGTGGTGTTCTGTGTGATGAACGGCGGGCTGATTTTCTCCGGCAAACTGCTGACGCATCTGAACTTCCCGCTGGAAGCGTCCTACCTGCACGCCACCCGTTATCGCAACGAAACCAGCGGCGGCGAGCTGTTCTGGAAAGCCAAGCCGGAAGTCTCGTTCATCGACCGTGACGTACTGATCATCGACGACATCCTCGACGAAGGTCACACCCTGGGCGCGATCATCGACTTCTGCAAACACGCCGGTGCCCGCGCCGTGCACACTGCCGTGCTGATCGACAAGGACCACGACCGCAAGGCTCGCCCGGACCTGAAAGCCGATTTCGTCGGCCTGCCGTGCATCGACCGTTACATCTTCGGTTACGGCATGGACTACAAAGGCTACTGGCGCAACGCCAACGGGATTTTTGCCGTTAAAGGCATGTAAGCAGAATGACTGTCCGGGGGCGATTTGCCAGCAGGCACGTTAAAGCTTGAATGCAAGGTATCGGGATGCGTGCGCAGTTTGCTTGAACTGCGCGCTCAGTTCTGTCCGGCAAGCCAGCGTTCGCTTTTGCGTCGAGCCTGTTCTAGGTTATTCACGTAGGCCAACTTGCGCTGTTCCCGATGGATGCCCGCCCGCCTGAGTTTCAGGCGTACCCGTGGAGCGGTTCCGACCAGAATCAGGCCGATGCCGTCGGTGAGGTAATCCCTGAGGATATTGTCGAAGGCAGCCAGCGCTGTCATGTCCAGCATGGGCACGGCGCTCATCTCGACGATCACCACTTTGACCTCAGGGCTGAATTTGCGCAGTACGCCCAGGGCTTTTTCCGCCGCGCCAAAAAACAGCGGCCCACGTATCGCATAGCAACGAACATGCTCCGGCATATCCTGCAAGGCTTGATGGAACTCGCGAGGCAATTCCGCGGTGTCCGTGAGGTCGCTCATGCGTTTGATGAACAAACCGGCGGCCAGCAACAGGCCGACGGCGACGGCCAGCACCATATCGAACAGCACCGTCAGGCTCAGGCAAGTCAGCAAGACCAGTACATCGCTGCGTGGTGCGATGCGCAGGGTATGCACGACGTGCCGGGCCTCGCTCATGTTCCATGCCACCATCACCAGCAATGCCGCCAGCGCCGCCATCGGCAAGTAGCTGAACAGGGGCGCGAGGGCGAGTATCGCCAGCAATACCACTGCGCTGTGAATAATCGCCGCCAATGGCGAAAACGCTCCGCTGCGCACGTTGGTGGCGCTGCGAGCGATCGCCGCGGTGGCGGTAATGCCGCCGAACAGCGGTGCGACCAGGTTACCCAGGCCTTGACCCAGGAGTTTGGCGTTGGGGTCGTGTTTGCTGCCCGTCATGCCATCGGCCACCACCGCGCACAATAACGATTCGATGGCGCCGAGCATGGCGATGGCGAAGGCTGGTGCCATTAATTGGCGGATCAAGTCGTAAGACAAGTGCAGCGGCTGGCCGTAGGGGCCCGGCAGATTCCACGGCCAGTCGAAGCTCGGCAGAAACGGCGGTATGCCGGGGTGACTGACGCCGTCGACGATATAGCTGAAGCGTTCCCCCAGCGTTGCAATCGGTAACCCGCCGCGTTCCAGTGCTACTCCCAGCAATGCACCGACGGCCAGCGCCACCAGATGCCCCGGAATTCTCGGCACAAAACGCGGCCAGACGATCAGAACTGCCAGGCACATGACACCGATGATCCCGTCCCCCAGGCGAGCGCTGGGTAACGCTTGGAGCAGCCCACCTAATTGCTCGATGTAATGTTCGGCATGTCCGGTGGTACTCAGGCCCAGTAAATCTTTTAGTTGAAGCGTGGCGATGACAATGCCGATGCCGGCGGTAAAGCCCAGGGTCACTGGATAAGGGATGTACTGAATCAGCCGTCCGGCCCGAATCAGTCCCAAGGCAATCAGGATTGCCCCGGCTAGCATGGTGCAGAGCAGCAGGCCACCCAGACCATATTGTTGGGTGATCGGCAGCAGTATCACCACGAATGCGGCTGTCGGTCCGCTGACATTGAAGCGCGAGCCTCCCGTCAGGGCGATCAGTGGCGCGGCGATCAGCACTGTATACAAACCTTGCTGGGGCGCTACCCCCACCGCAATCGCCAGGGCCATGGCCAGAGGGATGGCGATAATCCCGACCGTCACCCCGGCACTGATGTCGCCGCGCAAGCGTCTGAGGTTGTAACCTGCGCGCCAGGTCTGACGCCAGGCGGCGAACAACGGGGGCATGGAGAATGACATGGGTACTCCACAATAGAAGGCGCACTGTCGAAATAGGGCTGAAAGCTCTTTCAGTATGCCCAGCCTTGTCTTCCAGAGTATTGACCTGGATCGATTATTCGCCGGATTGATCCTCATGCTAGAGTGCTCGGCCCCGCCCTCGGAGCCATTCATGAGCCTTTTGATCCGCAGCTGCGCCGCCCTGTTGCTGACCGTCAGCCTGCCCTTGGCTGCCGCTCCGGCACCGATGCACGCGCAGTTTTTACCCCCGGACGACCTGACCCTGCGTGACGCTGAACCGGAGCAGCAGCAATTGTTGCAGGTTACCGAGTATTCGGTGGTGATCGGCAGCCAGCGCCAGTCCAACCAACAGCCAATCCCGGTCACATCGCCATTGCTGATCCGGCTCAAGGGCAAATCCTTGAACAAGGGCGCGACCATCAGCCAGGTGCTGGTTAACTTCGATGGTGAAAGCAAAAGCCTGAAAAAGCCGATCTACGACGAAAAAAGCAAAACCTTGACCCTCTATTACCCCCTCGCCCAATACCGAGTGGTGATCGACTTGCTGCGCAACGACACGGTGTATTGCCAGTTCCTCAGCTACGCCAACGGCCATATCTGGGCCGATCTGCACACCGGTGCCGTGCGTCCGCGTTGAGCCCGGCGCCAAGGGAGGGGTAAACTGCCCGCCCCGTGAAATGTCTGCGAGCTGGAGTCGGCAATGCGTAAAGATAAGAAGCAAGTGATTGGTGACGAGATCGGCGATGCGCAGATCAAGCTGTTCCTCGATTTCGAGCCGGTCGACGCCACTTCACCGTCGCTGCACAAACTGATCAAGGCGTACCGCGGCCTGCGCATCGATGATTTCGAGCGTTTTCTGACGTTCTTTGTTGAAGCTGGCCTGGACCTGGATGGCAAGGATGAGCACGGCAATGACTTCGTCGCCCTGATCAAGGATCAGCGCAACGCGGCCGAGTACATCGAGCTGATCAGCAAGGCTCGCGGTTAACCTCAGGCACACTGGTTGTTGCCCTGAATTGGTTAGTGCTTGTGCTGGCCCCTTCGCGAGCAAGCCCGCTCCCACATTTGATTTGTGTACGCCGATCATTGTGGGAGCGGGCTTGCTCGCGAAGGCGGTGTAACTAACACCGAGGATCTTAAGGCCATCTGTTGCACAGCCCATAAAAAAACGCCCCGCCCTCAATGAGGACGGGGCGTTTTTTATGCGGCCGAATCAAGCGTAGCTTTCGGTCTCGTTACTGGCTTCAACCAGTTCCAGCGCGACATTGTTGTGCGCATTGATCTTGCGATACAGCGCAGCGTCGGTTTCCAGAACCTTTTCCCGAGCCGGGAAGATTTCCGCCAGTTTGGCAGCCCATTCACCGGACGCTTTGTTCGGGAAACATTTCTCGATCAGCTCAAGCATGATCGAAACAGTCACCGACGCGCCTGGCGAGGCGCCGAGCAGGGCGGCAAGGGAACCGTCCTTGGCCGCGACCAGTTCGGTACCGAACTGCAGAACGCCGCCTTTCTTCGGGTCCTTCTTGATGATCTGCACCCGTTGGCCGGCCACTTCCAGGCGCCAGTCTTCGGCTTTCGCCAATGGATAGAAACGACGCAGGGATTCCAGGCGCTGTTCCATTGACTGCATCACTTCGCTGACCAGGTACTTGGTCAGGTCCATGTTGTTCTTGGCCACGGCCAGCATCGGGCCGATGTTGCTGGCGCGAACCGACAGCGGCAGGTCCATGAACGAACCGTGCTTGAGGAACTTGGTGGTGAAACCGGCGTAAGGTCCGAACAGCAGGGACTTCTTGCCATCGACCACGCGGGTGTCCAGGTGCGGCACGGACATCGGTGGCGAACCTACCGCTGCCTGGCTGTAGACCTTGGCCTGGTGGTGCTTGACCACTTCAGGGTTGTCGCAACGCAGCCATTGGCCGCTGATCGGGAAACCGCCGAAGCCTTTGCTTTCTTCAATGCCCGAAGCTTGCAGCAGTGGCAGTGCCGCACCGCCGGCGCCAAGGAACACGAACTTCGCATCGACATCACGGGTATTGCCGCTGTTGACGTCCTTGATGCTGACAGTCCAGCCACCGTTGTTACGTTTCAGGCCGGTCACACGCTTGCAGTACTTGACCTGGGCATCGGGGGCGCTGGTCAGGTGCTTGAGCAATTGGTTGGTCAGGGCGCCGAAGTTGACGTCGGTGCCGTTCATCACGCGGGTGGCGGCGACGACTTCGTCAGCCGGGCGGCCCGGCATCATCAACGGCATCCACTCGGCCATTTTGGCCTTGTCTTCGGTGTATTCCATGTCCGAGAAGGCGTGGTGTTTGCTCAGCGTCTTGAAACGTTCCTTGAGGAAGGAGACGCCATCGTCGCCCTGCACGAAGCTCAGGTGCGGCACCGGGCTGATGAACGACTTGCACGAGCCGAACGTGCCTTTCTTGGTCAGGTAGGACCAGAACTGCTTCGACACCTCGAACTGGGTGTTGATGTGCACGGCTTTCTTGATGTCGACGGTGCCGTCGGCGGCCTGTGGCGTGTAGTTCAGCTCACACAGCCCGGCGTGACCGGTACCGGCGTTGTTCCACGGATTGGAACTCTCCGCAGCACCGGAATCCATCAGCTCGACGACTTCCAGCTTGATCGCGGGGTCGAGCTCTTTGAGCAGTACAGCCAGGGTGGCACTCATGATGCCGGCCCCAACCAGTACTACGTCGACTGCTTCGTTATGCGCCATTTTAACGCGTCTCCAAAATCTACAGCACCAAATTGTCGGCATAGCTGCCAGGCGTTCCGGGGCGTGTCAGTGATGCCCCTGGTACCCATGGCCAGGATCGCCATGTCCGAATCTTCGCAATTTTTTGCAACTTCGACGGATGCATGCGGCCTGGCCTCAAGAGTCACATGAACTCATTTCGGCGCGCGGCTGGCAATTCGACTTATGGTCGAGACATCCGTTTGTGCAACCAAATCCGTAGCGGACAGGCTTCAGGCTCCGGTGTTCGAGGAATACTCGGTCCTGTGTCGTTGGGCTGTTGTAGACGCTAATGGTGCATGTTCAGACGCAAAACTATTCATTTGCTCGCCACACTCTTGTGAAGTTGTGAAAACCCGTTTTTTTCACGCTCTTTTGAAGACGTGAACCTCAAAAAAGGGCTGTCCCAGCCTGGCACCGTGCCCGGATGGATTGCCGCCATGGGGTACATGACAGGCAAAACGGGCAAACAGCTCAGTGACCGAGCGTAATGACAGCTCTGCAGATTCGCGAAAAGTGGTGTTTTGCTTAAGAAACAGCAAGCGCGCCAGCTTCACTCGATCTGTGTGGGCGGCTCTCTGTGGGCGGTGCGGGGGTGTCAATACCGAGGCATTGACGGTGCTGCGAGGCCCGATCAGGAGACGTCCTTATAATCGGGGGGAGATTGTAACGAAGAAACGCAGGGAAATGGTCGTGTTTAATGACTTTTATTAAGCGTCTGGTCAGGTGGTCAAGAGTTGTTGCGCACGAGCACGTGGCTGGCGCTGGCTGACACGGGCGCTGGTGGGCAGGGGATGGTGCAGCCAGTTGAGACGGATCTCTTCGATTTCGACCCAGCCATCGCCCATCGGCTGCAGGCTGCACTGTTTGAATGCCTGGCAACGGCCATCGCGGTCAAGCAGGGCAAAACAGCGATGCAGTGGACGTGGCGCGAACATTGAGATGAGAAAACGCATGGCAAAGTACCTTGTGGGGTGACTGCTGTGAAGGTTGCCAGTGAGCGATGACGTGCGTGTGTAAGGTCGGTGACAGATGTGTGACAGGAACCGCGCTGCGCCGGGGTTTGTCAGAGAATTTGGTAATCGTTGCCGGACGCTGGTTCGCCGCAGTGGCGCACCGCTATACTGCGGGCCTGTTTGTGCCTGATTCTGGAGAGAAGAGCATGTTGCAACGCCTGTTGTTCGGTTTGATCACTGTGACCAGTTTGACCCTCGTCGGCTGCGCCCACAGCCCGCAACAACTGAACCCGGAACCCAAGCTGACAGCTCAGCTGGCGCCGGTCGGCCGTGGTCAGCCGGTGGTGGTGCGTGTGGTGGACGGTCGTCCGTCGCCAACGTTGGGGACCCGTGGTGGTCTGTATCCGGAGACCAGTGCGATCACCGTGCAGGGCGCGCAGATTCTGCCGAAACTGCAGGCTCAGGCTGAAGCGGCCGTGCGCTTGCTGGGCTTTACCCCGACGGCCAATGCGCTGAATGCACCGCAATTGACGGTGACCTTGGCCGAGCTGAAGTATCAGTCGCCCAAGGAAGGCCTGTATGTAACTGAGGCAACGATTGGCGCGACGTTCCGTTCGGATGTGCAGAATGCCAACCGTCGTTACAGCGGTCGCTATGGTGCGTCGCTGGATCAGCGTTTTGGCATGGCGCCGAATCAGGAAACCAACACCAAGCTGGTCAGTGATGTGTTGAGTGATGCGTTGACCCGCTTGTTCAAGGACCCGACGATTGGTCAGGTGCTGGCCGAGTAACGGTTTGCGGCTTGTTTAAAGAACCCGGTGTCAGTGATGGCACCGGGTTTTTTTGTGCCCGCAGATTCATTGTGGAAACGAACCTGCTCACTATTCACCTGTAGGAGCGAGGCTTGCCCGCGATGGCGGTGTGTTAGACAACATCCACGTTGAATGTGAGAAAGCCTTCGCGGGCTTGCCTTAATGCCAGTCAGTTAAACGCAACCTTGTAGGAGCGAGCTTGCTCGCGAAGACGGCAGCACAGTCAATATTGATGTCGCCTGATAGACCGCTTTCGCGAGCAAGCTCGCTCCTACAGTGTTCCGTGTTTTAACTGACTGGCATTAGGGCAAGCCACGCTCCTACAGGGCACGACCGCTCAAGCCGCCTCCGAATAAAAATCCAGAACACTCACCCCCGTCAGCAAATCCGCCTCTGGCAAATCCGCATGTTGATGCCCGCCCAGCGCGCAATACACCAGCCAATGCCGGTCTTGAACATTGAAGGCAAGGCTGCCGACTAAGGTTTGTTGTTCGTCGCTTTGAGCAATGAGGTAGAGGCGATCCTGGTTTTCGGCGTGGAGCATGACGTAATCCGTGTCGGTTTTGAGGGGCGACAGACTGGCGGATTCAGATGACGGCGTCGTGACACAGGACAGCAATCGGCTAAATGGTTTCGTTATTTGTCGGAAAGCCGGGGCAGGCCGGAGCGCTTTCGGTAGAATCCGCGCCGCGGTCGTCGGTTGGCGTCTGCCACACTGGTTTTGCCTGAGGTTTGTGATGTCGCTGATTTCGCTCTTTACTGCTCATCCCGCCAAATTGATCAACTTGCTGGCCTTGCTGTTAGCCTTCCCGGGCGGCTGGTTATTGCACGCCACCCGTCGTCGCGAACAGCGCGCCATGGCGAGTATTCAGGCGCAACGCGAAAGTCGTCCCAGTGAAGAGCCAACGCTGGATTGGGCGACCCTGCGCATGAACCGGTTTTTCTACCGCTTCGGTTTCGCCTGTCTCGGGATGGCGTTGCTGGTGTCGTGGATCAGCACCCGCGTCTGAAGATCCGCCACAGGTGCCTGACTGTCCTGTCGCATCAAGACAAACAAAAACGGCGCCCGAAGGCGCCGTTGTCGTATCCAGCCCATTGCCTTACAGCGGCAACCCGGCCTTGACCCGGTACTGATTGCGCACCGGCGTCGCATATTGCAGCACCAGAAACGGACGATGCTCTTCAGGGCAAGCATCAAGGCGACGCTGCCATTCTTCCTGGGCCTTGGTCAGTTCATCAGCCGCAAACACCTCGGCCGCTTTCGGCACCGGCAATTGCGGGTCGGCGTCTTTCCACTGCGCATACGCCAGGTAATGCACCGGGAACAACCGGTAGCCGCCGAGGATCTGTTTGTCCATTTCGATCGCCAATTGCTTGGTGTCTTCGAACAGTTCGGTGATCGGCGCGGCGAAGTTCACGTGGACCCGGCCTTTGTAACCGGTGATGCCTTTGGCGATGCTCACGTCATCCTCGCCCGGCGCCTTGGTGTAGCTCCCGGTGGTGGCGCGGATGTACAACTCGCGGGCCTTGGCCTGGTCGCACGGATCATATTCGTAGCTGATCGACACCGGAGTGAGGTTCAGCGAGCGGATGACTTCGCCGAACGGCTCGTCTTTGCGGCTCATGTGGAACATCTTGAGGATCGCCGACTCGGTGCGGTCGTCGCCGTCCTTGGCCCGTCCTTCAGCCTGGGCGATCCAGATCGAGGCGCAGTCGTTGCGGATCGAGTGGTTGATGTACGCCGACAACAGCTGATACGCCGCCATTTTTTCCCGGCGGCCGGTGATCGAACGGTGCACGATGAAACTCTTGTTCAGGCGCATCAAATCGCTGACAAAAGGCTTTTGCAGCAAGTTGTCACCAATGGCAATGCGCGGGGTCGGCAGCCCAGCGTGGTACACGGCGTAGTTGACGAAGGCCGGGTCCATCACGATGTCGCGGTGGTTGGCGATGAACAGGTAGGCGCTGCCGGATTTGAATTGCTCCACGCCGGTGTACGTCACACCGTCCGTGGCACGCTCGATGGTGTGGTCGACGTAAACTTCGACCTTGTCTTGCAATGTGGCCACCGAATTGACGCTGGCGAACTCACGGCGCAGCCGATGAGCTATAAGAGGTTTGAGCATCCAGCCGAAGGCACCGGCATAACGCGGGAAGCGGAAGTGGATGAGGATATCTAGAAGCGCCTTGTCGCCGAGCAGCCGTGCCAGCACCGCTGGGACTTCGCTGTCGTCGTAAGGTCGGATGGCATCGAATTCGCCCATCATGCTCTCTTGTTAGAAACGGCTAGGGTAAGTAAAGGTTTTGATCGAAAACCAACGGGGCACGGTCTGAAAAGTTAGCCAGACAAAAATAGCCCTGCAAATAGACCGGCGATTATACGCACAAGTCACCTGGGAGACCGCGATGCTGGAAACTGCGCAGTATGAATGTCCGTATTGTGGTGAAGTGATTGAGACTTCTGTAGACCTGTCAGGAGGCGATCAGACCTATATCGAGGACTGTCAGGTGTGTTGTCGGCCGGTTACGTTTGTGTTGCAGGTTCACGGCGAGGAATGGCATCTCGAAGTTTTCAGCGAAAACGAGTGAGGGGTGTATATGCAGCGAATCTACGAACCGGAAAACCTGATGGAAGGTGAATTGCTGCAGAGCATGCTCGCCAGCGAGGGCATCGAAGCGCATCTGGAAGGCCGGGATTTGATCGGCGGCACTGGTGAATTGCCCATGTTCGGCCTGCTGGGCTTATCGGTCGATAACGATCAGGCGCAATACGCCCGAGAGTTGATCACCGCGTACAATGCCGCACTGCCGCTGTCCGGCGATGAACCGGACAGTTTTCCCGGCACGCTGGTCTGTTAGGCTGACGTTCGTTTGATCAAGAGTCGTATTGCCCCATGTGTGGACGTTATGCCCTGTTTCGCTGGAACCCCGCCTTCGCGGCCCTGCCCGGATTCCCCGCCGATCAGCAGGCCCAGTGGAATATCTCTCCCAACGATTCGGTGTTGATGCTGCGTGCCGGCGCAGACGGGCAGCGTGAGTTGGCCCGTGCTCGCTGGGGTCTGACGCCGCCGTGGCTGACTGACCTGTCCCGCACCCCGGCGCATGCCCGCGCCGAAACCGTTGCCGAGCAGCCGATGTTTCGCGAAGCCTTGCGCCTGCGTCGTTGCCTGCTGCCGGCCAATGGTTTTTACGAATGGCGCGGCACCACCCGCAAACGTCCTTACTGGCTGACTCCGGGGGAGGGCTCGGCGCTGTTTTTCGCGGCGATCTGGGAGGCGTATCCAGTGCAGGAGCAGGTATGGTTGAGCACGGCGGTAATCACCCAACCGGCCTCGAGTCAGCGTCGACCGTTGATTCTCGACGCGGCGGGGCAAGAAGCCTGGCTCAACCCCGAAACCCCGTTGCATACCCTGCAGGCGCTGCTGGCCAGCGAACCCGCGGCCTTGCGTGAACGGGTGCTGGCGAACCTGGTGAACGATCCAAAGCTCAATGGGCCGGAGTGTTTGACGCCGGGTTGATGAAGTTGTCTGTGCTGACGCCTTCGCGAGCAAGCCCGCTCCCACACTGGATCTCCATCATTCGCGGATTTCGTATCCACCGGAGATCAAATGTGGGAGCGGGCTTGCTCGCGAAGGGGCCCTATGATCAAACCTTGAACTGATTGATCAACCGCCGTTGCTGTTCCGCCAACTTGGTCAAGTCCGCACTGGCCGCGCTCGATTCATCCGCTCCGCCGGCCACTTCATTGGCCACTTGCCCGATATTGATCACGTTACGGTTGATGTCGTCCGCCACCGCGCTCTGTTCCTCGGCCGCGCTGGCGATCTGGGTGTTCATGTCGTTGATCACCGACACCGCCTGCGTAATGGTCTCCAGCGCTTCGGCCGCTTTTGCCGCGTGTTGCACGCTTTCGTCGGTGCGGTTCTGGCTGTCTTCCATGACCCGCACCACATCGCGGGTGCCTTGCTGCAGATGCTGGATCATGGTCTGGATTTCTTCAGTGGCCTTCTGGGTTTTCTGCGCCAGGTTGCGCACTTCATCGGCCACCACTGCAAACCCACGACCCTGCTCACCGGCACGGGCGGCTTCGATGGCGGCGTTCAAGGCCAATAGATTGGTCTGCTCGGCGATGCCGCGAATGGCCGTCAGGATCGCATTGATGTTTTCGCTGTCCTTGGCCAGGGTCTGCACCACGCCGACGGCTTTGCCGATTTCCACCGCCAGCACGCCGATCGAGTTCGAGGTGTCACGGACGATTTGCATGCCCTGCACCGCTGCCTGATCCGCATGGCTGGCGGCTTGCGCGGCCTGGGTCGCATTGCGCGCGACATCCTGGGCGGTGGCGGTCATTTCATGCACGGCGGTCGCGACCTGATCGATCTCGGCCATTTGTTTGTGCACGCCGATGTTGGTGCGAATGGCGATGTCGGCGGTGTGTTCCGATGAGTCGCTGACGCTCTGCACCGACGTCACCACTTGCGTGATCATCGCCTGCAACTTGGCGAGGAAGGTGTTGAAGCCTTTGGCGATCGAGCCCAATTCGTCGGCGCGGTCGCTGCTCAGACGACGGGTCAGATCGCCTTCGCCCTGGGCAATGTCGTCGAGCATCGCGACCATTTGCTTGAGTGGGCGAGCAATGCCGTGGCCCACCAGCCAGATCACCAACAAACCGATACCAGCGATCAACAGGCCGACCATGGCCATGCCAAAGGTGTCGGATTTGCGCTGTGCGTCCAGATCACCCTGAAGTTTTTGCAGATCGGCCATCACCGCGTTCAGCGGCAATTGCAGCATCAAGGTCCAGCGGGCGTCGGTCTGACCGATGCCGAAGGGCAGGTACAACTCGATCCGGCCCTGGGCCTTGTCGACGGTGTAAGTCACTTCGCCGCGCTTGAGATTGGCCATGTTGGCAATCTGTTTGCTGTCGAGAATGTCACTGACCTTTTCGCCGAATTTGCTCGGGTCCTTGGTGTAGGCGACGATCCGGCCGTTACCACCGATCAACGCCATTTCCCCAGCGCCGCTGTACAGTTTCTGATTCGCCCCCAGGAGCATTTCCTGGATGAAGTTCACCGACAGGTCGGCGCCGACGATGCCTTGGAACGCGCCGTTGAGCATGATCGGTTCAATGAAAGAGGCGAGCATGACGATCTTGTCGCCCACCTTGTAGGGCGCCGGATCGATCACGCAGGATTTTTTGGTTTCCTTGGAGCACAGGTAGTACTCGCTGGCGCGCACGCCGGTGGAGAGTGTTTTCTGGTCGTCGACGTCCACCAGTTTGTCCAGCCCCAGGCTGCCGTCTTCGTTGCGGAACCACCACGGCAGGAAGCGCCCGTTGCTGGCGTCGATGCCGACCACTGGGGTGTCGACGTAGGCCGCATCGTTGTGGTCGAGGGCGTTTTTTTCCCAACCGATGTAGGTGCCGAGAATTTTCGGGTTCCGGGCGACGTTTTCCTTGATCAGGCTAATCAGTTGCTCACGGCTCAGGCTCAACTGTGGCTGGCCATCGGCGCCCGGGGTACCGATCAACGCGTTCACCCGCACCAGCCCGCCGGCGATCAGCAGCGGTGCTTCGAGTTCGCGCTGGATCTGGCTGACCTGGGTTTGCGCTAGCGACGTCAGGCGTTGTTCGATGACTTGCTCGAACTGCGCCTGAGTCCGTTGCTGGACCATGTCTTGGGTCCGGGCGCCGGAAAACAGCGCGTACAGCACCAGGGCTGCAACGACGCTGAGCACAATGGCGCCGGCCAGGGCGGCAACGGAAAACTGGATCGACTTGAATTTCATGGGTGCTCCGCACGCAAGAGGACGTCTGCGGTGCTGTATCGGCAGGGTGGCGGAGGGTCATGAACGACGCATGACGAATTGGCTGTTTTGGAGTGCTGGATGTCGTAAATGAATCATTGCTGACCGTGATCGGCCGTGGCGGGCGCTGTTATGTGAATTTTTTCCTACGGGGCTTTGTCTGAAATGTACGTGTTACACGTCCGTTGTATCTGGCGCCGATACAAATCCCCACCTAGGATACGCGGCATGTTTCCAGGGAGCTTCTTGATGAATAAGACATTGGTTTTGTGTGCACTGAGCGCAGGTCTGCTGCTCGCCGGTTGTCAGTCGGTCAACACCACCAGCAGTGGTGCCGTAGGGGTTGAGCGCAAGCAGTACATGTTCAGCATGTTATCGACCGCCGAGGTCAACCAGATGTACGCCCAGTCTTATCAAAAGACCGTCGGGGAGGCGAGTAGCAAAGGCGTGCTGGACCAAACCAGTAACGATGCCAAGCGTGTTCAGGCGATCTCCAAGCGGCTGATTGCCCAGGCGCCGGTGTTCCGTCCGGATTCGGCCCAGTGGCAGTGGGAAGTGAATCTGATCAAGAGCGACGATCTGAATGCCTCCTGCGGGCCTGGCGGCAAGATCATTTTCTACTCCGGGCTGATCGACAAGCTGCAACTCACCGACGACGAAATCGCCGCCATCATCGGCCATGAAATCGCTCACGCCTTGCGCGAGCACGGTCGCGAAGCGATGTCCAAGGCTTACGGTATCGAAATGGCCAAGCAGGGCGCCGGTGCGTTGTTCGGTCTGGGCGAGGGCGGCTTGGCCCTGGCGGACACCGTAGCCCAATACGGCATGACCTTGCCCAACAGTCGAGGCAATGAAAACGAGGCAGACTTGATCGGCCTCGAATTGGCTGCCCGCGCCGGGTACAACCCGAACGCGGCGATCACCCTGTGGAACAAGATGAGCAAAGCCTCGAATGGCGCGCCGCCAGAGTTCTTGAGCACTCACCCGGCATCGGCCAGTCGGATTGCTGCCTTGCAGGCGGCGATTCCTAAAGTGATGCCGTTGTACGAGAAAGCGCCGAAATCCTGATAATTATCGGGTGAGGCTACTGACGCCTTCGCGAGCAAGCCCGCTCCCACAGTGAATTTTTGGTGTACACAAAACTTGTGTTCACACCGATCAAATGTGGGAGCGGGCTTGCTCGCGAAGAACGATGACACGTTGCTACTGACCTACCGCGTCAAACCCACCCACTGCTCTCCATCGCCGTGTACACCGCAACAATCGCCAGGATCAGGAACGCCGACGCCGCCAGGCGACGGATCAGGGTCAAGGGCAGTTTGTCCGCCGCAAAGTTACCTGCCAGTACCACCGGCACGTTGGCAATCAACATCCCGGCGGTGGTGCCGATGATCACCAGCCACAGATCCGGGTATTGCGCGGCGAGCATCACGGTTGCGACTTGGGTCTTGTCGCCCATTTCCGCAAGAAAGAATGCAATCAATGTAGTCAGGAACGGCCCGAATTTGCGGGCGGTGCTGGCTTCGTCTTCGTCCATCTTGTCCGGCACCAGGGTCCACAGCGCGGTGGCGGCGAAGCTCGCGGCGAGGATCCAGTGCAACGTCGCATTCGAGAAGAAACTGCCGAACCAGGCGCCTACCGCACCGGCTGCCGCGTGGTTGGCCAGGGTCGCGGCGACGATGCCGGCGATGATCGGCCAGGGTTTGCGAAAGCGGGCAGCGAGAATGAGCGCGAGCAGTTGCGTCTTGTCGCCGATTTCGGCCAAGGCAACGATTGCGGTGGGAACGAGTAGAGAGTCCAGCATCATCAGGGTTTTCCTAAGGGGCGGGTCGACACGGCTATGACACGTACAGCCTTCCCGCCCCGGGTAAGGTGTTCGTGTCATAGGTCTTGTCAAACCCTGCGATCCGTCTGTGCGGACGCTTGGGTCGCATACGCCATGGTCTGAGGACCAAGTATGTTGACGTATGCCGGACGAGCATGGCGCTCGTGGGAGACTACTCCCCTAGGACGGAGCGGATTCTGCCTAGGCAAATCCGATTGGGCAAGCCCTAATGCCTTTTCGTAGGAGCCAGGCTTGCCGGCGAAGGCATTCTTAAGAGCGCGCCTTCGCGGGCAAGCCTCAATGCCTGTCAGTTAAGCCGCGAGACCCTGTAGGAGCGAGCTTGCTCGCGAAAGCGGTAAGTCAGGCGACATCAATGTTGACTGACCCGACGTCTTCGCGAGCAAGCTCGCTCCTACAGGAGTTTCGCTTAACTGACTGGCATTGAGGCAATCCTGGCTCCTACGGGCCGATTTGTTCTTCAAAAGTTCTTCAGCCGCGCTTGGCCCGGTAGATTCGGAAACCCTGCCCTTCAGCCTTGATCGCACACGCGCCCAAATGCTCTTCGATCAGCGGCTGATACTTCAGGAAGCTATTCGCTACCAATCGAAGTTCGCCGCCGTTTTTCAGATGTTTTGCCGCTTTTCGCAGCAAGTTCTCGGTGGCGAAGTAGTCGGTGTGTACGCCGACGTGGAACGGTGGGTTGCTCAGAATCGCGCTCAAACCCATGGGCGCGGCATCGATGCCGTCACCGGTCATCACCTCTGCTTCCAGGCCGTTGGCAGCCAGGGTCAGGCGACTGCTGGCGGCAGCAAATGCGTCCACATCGAGCAGGGTGACCTGGTTGTGTGGGTAACGCCGCTTGACCGCCGCCCCCAACACCCCCGCGCCGCAACCGAAGTCCAGCAAGTGGCCGCTGGGCAGTTTGTCCAGATGCTCCAGCAGCAGGGCACTGCCGCGATCCAGTCGACCGTGGCTGAATACGCCCGGCAGGCTGATGACTTTCAATGGGCCTTCGGCCAACGGCAGTTCGTAGGTCTGGGCCAGGCTTTCCAGCGACTTGGCTTCTGGGGCATTGGCCACAGTGACCTGCCAGAGCTGGCAATGCCGTGCGCTGTCGAGCTTGCGGGGTTTGCCGAAGGGGTTCAGTTGCTTGGCTGCGCCTTCGATGCCGCTGCGTTTCTCACCCACCAGGTACAACTCACGACCGGCCAAACGAGAGGCGAGGGCGTTGAGGATGTAGTCGGTCAGGTCTTTGGACTTGGGCAGAAACACCACGGCGCTGTCGAACTCACGCTCCGGCGCATTCACGCCGAAATGGCTGCGCTCGGCGAAACGGGCGTCCAGCGCCGCTTGATCGCCAGCATGCCAGCACCAGCCGTGGGCATCGGGCAAGCGGCCCAACAAATCATCGGCGGGCAAACCGGCCAGCAGCACCGAACCCTGGAATAACTCGGCCTGACGAAGCAGTACTTCACTGCGCGGATCCATACTCTGCTCCTTGAAAAAAAGTGCCGCAGTTTATCAACTGACGACCCGCAGCGCTTTACCGCTGAAATAAGCCTGAGCGTTTTCCGTCAACTGACCCACAATCCGCTGCCGCGCCTCGCGACTGCCCCAGGCATTGTGCGGAGTGACGATCAGCCGTGGAATGTCTTGAGCCAACAGCGGATTGCCGGCGCTCGGTGGTTCGACGCTCAGCACGTCGGTGGCCGCGCCGCCCAAGTGACCGTTGCGCAGGGCGTCGGCCAATGCCTGTTCGTCAATCAAACCACCACGCGCGGTGTTGACCACGAAAGCACCGGGTTTCATCGAGGCCAGTTCACGGGCACCGATGAAGTGGCGGGTGTGTTCGTTGAGCGGGCAGTGCAGGGTCAGGGCGTCGATTTGCGGTAGCAGTTCATTGAGCGGCAAGCGATCCGGCCGGGCAGGGCGCCCCGGAATCTGCCCCAGCAATACGCGCATGCCGAACGCCTCGGCCAACCGCGCCACGGCACTGCCCAGTTCACCGTGACCGAGCAGACCGAGGGTTTTGCCTTCGAGTTCGACGATCGGATAATCGAGCAGGCAGAACTGTTTCGCTTGTTGCCAGCGACCTTCGGCGACCGCTTTTTGATAATCGGCCAGGCGCGTCGCCAGGTTCAGCAACAACATGATCGTGTGCTGTGCCACCGATGGCGTGCCGTAACCCTGGCAGTTGCAGACAGTGATTCCGTGGGCGCGGGCGGCGGCGAGGTCGACGTTATTGGTGCCGGTGGCGGTGATCAGGATCAGCTTCAACTCGGGACTGGCCGCCATGGCGGCCGCATCGATCAGGATTTTGTTGCTGATGGCGACAGTGACCCCTTTGAGGCGTTCGATCACCTGCTCAGGCGTGGTCTGGGCGAACAGCTGCAAGTCGCTGAAGCACTCGCGTAGCGGGCTGAGGTCGAGATCGCCGAGATCCAGGGACGGATGGTCGAGGAAAACGGCGCGGCGAGAGTTCGTCATCAACTGTACCTTTTGTGCATTGAACCGAAGGCGTAATCTGCCGAGCCTACCAGATGAAACTGCTGCCGAAGGCTGCGTTCATTGTAGGAGCGAGGCTTGCCCGCGAAGAACGATAACGCGGTGCAGCAGAATCACCGCGGTGTTTGCTTTGCGGGCAAGCCTCAATGCCAGTCAGTTAAGGATAAATCGGACCTGTAGGAGCCAGGCTTGCCGGCGAAAGCGCACTCAAGGACGCCTTCGCCGGCAAGCCTGGCTCCTACGAAAAGCGGTTTGCTCGCTTAGCTGACTGGCATTGGGGCAAGCCTCGCTCCTACAGATTGCATTACGGCTGGCGGTGGCCACAGGTTTCACAGATGCCATAGGGTGTGACATACACAATTGATCAGCCTGCCCAAAAAAGGAGCTCCCGATGTACTGGACAGAATTCATGACCGTAGCCCTGATTCACTTGCTGGCCGTCGCCAGCCCCGGCCCGGACTTCGCCGTGGTGGTGCGTGAGAGCGTGACCCACGGTCGTCGCGCCGGGACCTGGACAGCGTTGGGCGTCGGCTCGGCGATTTTCCTGCACGTCGGTTATTCGCTGCTGGGGATCGGACTGATCGTGTCTCAGTCGATCGTGCTGTTCAGCGCCTTGAAATGGGCCGCCGCCGCGTACCTGCTGTACATCGGCTATAAAGCCCTGCGCGCGCAACCGGCTAAACCGGTGGCTGACGACTTGCACCAGGAGGCCGGCGAACGCACCGCGCGGGGCGCCTTCACTTCTGGTTTCGTGACCAACGGCTTGAACCCGAAAGCCACGCTGTTTTTCCTGTCGTTGTTCACCGTTGTGATCAACCCGCACACGCCACTGGCGGTACAGGCCGGTTACGGGATTTATCTGGCAGCGGCAACGGCTGTCTGGTTCTGCCTGGTGGCAATGCTGTTCAGCCAACAGCGCGTGCGCGCCGGTTTTTCCCGCATGGGGCACTGGTTCGACCGGACCATGGGCGCGGTGCTGATCGCCATCGGCGTGAAACTCGCGTTCACCGAAATGCATTGATCGCGCTGAACGCCTACGGGGGATTGAGTTCGCTCAATTTGTTCAAAGCGTTCAGATATTCCCGAGGGTTTTCCCCGAGTAAACGGCGAAACATCGCGCTAAACGCCCGAGCACTGCCATAGCCCAGATCACACGCCACGCTCTGCACGCTTTCTCCGGCGAGCAGGCGCGGCAAGGCTTCCATCAGGCGCAGTTGCTGACGCCAGGCATTGAAATTCATCTTCAGTTGTTGCTGGAACAACCGCGCCAAGGTTCGAGAGCTGGCGCCGACTTGTTGTGCCCAGTCTTCCAGGGTATTGGAATGGTCCGGTGCGCGCAGCAGCGCCAGGCAGATGCCCAGCAGGCGTCGGTCCTCGGGCATCGGAATGTATAGCGGAAGGTTTTCCAGGCTGGCGATCTCTTCCAGCATCAACTTCTGAATCAATGAATTTTCCGCGTGTTGCGGACCTTGCACCGCGCGCAGAATCAGCTCGCGCAGCAACGGCGTGACGGCCAGCACGCAGCACTGCTGCAGCGTTGGCGGCGACAATTCGGGGGCAATGAACAGCGAACGCATGCGTACTTCGCCCGACATGAAAATCTCATGCGCCACCAGTGGCGGAATCCACACGGCTCGGGTCGGCGGAATGACCCAGGCACCTTGTGCCGTGAGCACTCGCATGGTGCCGCGAACGGCGTACAGCAACTGCGCTTCGCGGTGTTGATGCAATTGCTGGTGAGCACCGTCCACGTAATCTCGCGGATAAGCGCTGACCGGCCCGTGCAGGAAATGGCTGATTAACATGTCAGATCCAATGACTTTGTTGTCAGGAATACGCTTTTTCGCCAACTTAGCATAAGCCGCTCACTACAACGTAAAGCGTGCCCCGATGAACCAGTCCAGAAATGTCCTCCGCTACGTCAACGCAGCCCATGTGATCGATCACATGTTCATGCTTATTTTTCCGGCCGCCATTCTCGGCATGACCCAGGCCTTCGCGCTGGACTATGCCGCGCTGATCGACCTGTCCCTCGGCGGTTTCATTGCCTTTGGCGGCTGTTCGCTACCTGCCGGTTGGCTGGGGGATCACTGGAGCCGACGGAAAATGATGCTGGTGTTTTTCTTCGGCATTGGCGCCTCGGCGATTTTTACCGGCGTGAGCAGCAGCGCACCGATGTTGGTACTCGGCCTGACGCTGATCGGGGTTTTCGCCGCGATCTATCACCCGGTGGGCACAGCGATGCTGGTGGCTTACGCACAGAGCCGGGGCCGGGAAATCGGTATCAACGGCATGTGGGGCAACCTCGGCGTGGCGTTTTCGGCGCTGATCACCGGGTTGCTGGTGACGCAGCTCGGCTGGCGCTCGGCGTTCATTTTGCCGGGCGTGGTGGCGATTGTGCTGGGCATCGGTTTCGCGCTTCAGGTGCGTGAAGAACCCATCCCGAAGCGTCCGCACACACCGCTCAAAGGTGCGGCTGGCCAGCGGATTTCCATGCTCATGGTGTTCGGCGTATTGGCCTTGGCTACCGCCACCGGCGGTGTGGTGTTCAACGCCACGACCATGACCTACCCGAAACTGTTTCAGGAACGCCTGCACGATTTGTTCGCTTCGCCGCAAATCCTTGGCGTCGTGGTCAGCCTGGCATATGCCTTCGGCGCCGTGGCGCAGTTGAGCATCGGACGGGTCTTGCATCGTTTCAGTCTGAAATGGCCGTTCATAGTGTTGACGCTGTGCCAGGCGCCGTTGTTATTCGGGTTGGCCTATGTCGAGGGCTGGGCTGTGATAGCGCTGGGCGCGGCGTTCATGTTCGTGGTGTTTGGCCAGGTCACGGTGAATGATGCGATGGTCGCTAACTTCGTCGCACCGCAATGGCAATCCCGAGTCTTCGCGCTGCGTTACTGTTTATCGTTCGGTGCCAGTGCCAGCGCGATTCCGCTGATTTCGTTCGTCGAACCGCGCCAGGGTTTTGTAGGCCTTTACCTGATATTGGCGGGTTTTGCAGCATTGACCTTCGTAGCAGCAGTGTTTTTCCCCCGAACGCCATCCGAGGCTGTCGTAGGAAAAACGGCGTAACGGCTAACGAATCCCTGAAAATGCTGGCGCAAAGCTAGCATCCGTACGGCTGTGCAAATCATCCCTTTGGCTGATTTGGCTGGCGTTCAAGGGCTCTAGAGTGCTTAGCTTTAAAAGCCAAGACCGTGCAGTCAGAAAAGGGACTCTTATGTTGCAGACTCGCGTTATCCCCCCAGCCGAGGGCGCTTACCAGTATCCGCTGTTGATTAAACGGCTGCTGATGTCCGGCGCCCGTTATGAAAAAACCCGCGAGATTATCTACCGCGATCAATTGCGCTATAGCTATCCGACCCTGATCGAACGGGTCGCGCGGCTGGCCAACGTGCTGACGGCCGCCGGCGTGAAAGCCGGGGATACCGTGGCAGTGATGGACTGGGACAGCCATCGCTACCTGGAATGCATGTTTGCCATCCCGATGATCGGTGCGGTGATTCACACCATCAACGTGCGCCTGTCGCCGGAGCAGATTCTCTACACCATGAACCACGCCGAGGACCGCTTCGTGCTGGTCAACAGCGAGTTTGTCGGGCTGTACAAGGCGATTGCCGGGCACCTGACCACCGTGGAGAAAACCCTGCTGCTGACCGACTTGCCGGAAAAGACCGCCGATCTGCCAAACCTGATTGGCGAGTACGAGCAATTGCTGGCCGCCGCGAGCTCGCAGTACGACTTCCAGGACTTCGACGAAAACTCGGTCGCCACCACGTTCTACACCACCGGCACCACCGGCAACCCCAAAGGTGTGTATTTCACCCACCGGCAATTGGTGCTGCACACCATGGGCGTGGCGACCATCATGGGCTCCATCGACAGCGTGCGTCTGCTGGGCACCAACGATGTGTACATGCCGATCACCCCGATGTTCCATGTGCACGCCTGGGGTTTGCCGTATGTAGCGACCATGCTCGGGCTCAAACAGGTTTATCCCGGCCGTTACGACCCCGAGTACCTGGTGGAGTTGTGGCGCAAGGAAAAGGTGAGTTTTTCCCACTGTGTGCCGACCATTCTGCAAATGCTCCTCAATGCCAAGGCCGCGCAAAATACCGATTTCGGTGGCTGGAAAATCGTTATCGGCGGCAGTGCGCTCAACCATGCGCTGTACGATGCCGCCAAGGCCAAGGGCATTCAATTGACTGCCGCTTACGGTATGTCGGAAACCGGGCCATTGGTCTCGTGCGCGCACCTCAACGATGAGCTGATGGCCGGCACCGAAGACGAACGCACCACCTACCGGATCAAGGCCGGTGTTCCGGGGCCGTTGGTCGAGGCTGCAATCGTCGATACCGATGGCAATTTCCTGCCTGCCGATGGCGAGACCCAGGGCGAATTGGTGCTGCGTGCACCGTGGCTCACCGAGGGGTATTTCAACGAGCCGCAGAAAGGCGCCGAGCTCTGGGCCGGGGGCTGGCTGCACACTGGCGACGTGGCGACCCTGGACAGCATGGGCGTGATCGACATTCGCGACCGGATCAAGGACGTGATCAAGACCGGTGGCGAGTGGATCTCCTCCCTGGACCTGGAAGACCTGATCAGCCGTCACCCTGCGGT
Source organism: Pseudomonas sp. PGPR40 (assembly GCF_022014505.1). NCBI lineage: Bacteria > Pseudomonadati > Pseudomonadota > Gammaproteobacteria > Pseudomonadales > Pseudomonadaceae > Pseudomonas > Pseudomonas sp. PGPR40. Next base: position 79,356 of record NZ_JAKLSP010000019.1, read on the forward strand.
ACGTGAAGTAGCAGTGGTGGGCATCGCCGATCCGCAGTGGGGCGAGCGGCCATTTGCGCTGCTGGTGGTCAGGGAAGGGCATGAGATCGGGGCCAAGGAACTCAAGGAGCACCTCAAGCCGTTCGTTGAACAGGGGCACCTGAGCAAGTGGGCCATCCCGAGCCAGATCGCCCTTGTTACTGAAATTCCCAAGACCAGCGTCGGTAAACTCGACAAGAAGCGCATTCGCGTCGACATCACTGAATGGCAGGCCAACAACAGTACCTTCCTCTCGACGCTTTAAGCGTCATCTGGCGTGCCCGAAAGGGCGCGCCAGACCCACCAAGCAAGCGCTTGGCTTGTGAAATCCGAATTTTCAGCCATCCTTGCCGTGCCGACATGTGTCGGACTGGCGAAAGGACTGTTCCAGAGTGGCCGGCAGCTGCAAATCACACTTTAGAGGGATCAAGCACTACTACCTGCTGGCTATAGTCCGCTCAAGGAATTTTTAAGAACGGAGCGCGCACAAAACGGGGCGATGCAACTTTGGAGTGACGTCGGAACCACTTGGCTTCCGGTCACCCACAACGTTTTTAAAAGTACTCAGCCATAACAATAATGCACATGGAGTAGCGTCGATGACATCAGTAAACCAGTTCTGGCGCCGGGCGAAACTGCCCTTGGCGGTCAGTCTTGCCTCTTCGCTCGCCGGGCCTGCATTCGGCGTCAGTTTCAACGTCGGTGAGATCGAAGGTCAATTCGACTCGTCCCTGTCGATCGGCGCCAGTTGGTCTACTCAGAGCCCGAACAAAAACCTCATCGGCGTCAATAACGGGGGCCACGGCCTGTCCCAGACGTCCGATGACGGTCACAACAACTTCAAGAGCGGCGAAACTTTCTCGAAGATCTTCAAGGGCATCCATGACCTTGAATTGAAATACGGCGACACCGGCGTCTTCGTCCGGGGCAAATACTGGTATGACTTCGAACTCAAGGATGAAAGCCGCGAGTTCAAGGACATCAGCGACGAAAATCGCAAGGAAGGCGCCAAGTCTGCCGGCGGCCAGATTCTCGATGCCTTCGTCTACCACAACTACTCCATTGCCGATCAGCCGGGTTCCGTGCGTCTGGGCAAGCAGGTTGTGAGCTGGGGTGAAAGTACTTTCATCGGCGGCGGCATCAACTCGATCAACCCGATCGACGTGTCGGCGTTCCGTCGTCCCGGTGCCGAGGTCAAGGAAGGTCTGATCCCGGTCAACATGTTCTACGTGTCCCAGAGCCTGACCGACAATCTGTCGGCCGAAGCCTTCTATCAGCTGGAATGGGACCAGACCGTCGTCGATAACTGCGGCACTTTCTTCTCCCAGCCGGACATCATTGCCGACGGTTGCACCGACAACCTGCGCGTGCTGAACAAGCGCTCGACCATTCCGGCCATTGCATTGGGGCCATTGGCCGCGGCGGGTGTCGACGTCAACGAAGAAGGCGTGCTGGTGCGTCGCGGTCCTGACCGTGATGCGCGGGACAGCGGCCAGTGGGGCGCGTCCTTGAAGTACATGTTCGAACCGCTCGATACCGAGTTCGGCGCCTACTTCATGAATTACCACAGCCGTGCGCCGATTTTCAGCGCCACCGGGGCTCCGCAATCGATCTTCAACGGCGTGGCAGCTTTGCCGCCGGCATTCCGTGCACTCGGGCCGCTAGTGGTCGCCGGTAATTCCGAGTACTTCGTCGAGTACCCGGAAGACATCCGCCTCTACGGCTTGAGCTTCTCTACCACCCTGCCTACCGGTACGGCGTGGAGCGGCGAGATCAGCTACCGTCCGAACGCGCCGGTGCAACTCAACTCCACCGACATCCTGTTTTCTGGCGTGCGCCCATTGGGTGGCGCTCTGGCTAATGCGTCGCTGCTCGAAGGCGTGCCGGGCCAGGATCTGCACGGCTATCGCCGCAAGGAAATCACCCAGTTCCAGACCACCCTGACGCACTTCTTCGATCAGGTCATGGGCGCCAGCCGTCTGACCCTGGTGGGTGAAGTGGGCGTGACCCATGTTGGCGGCCTGGAAAGCAGCTCCGACATCCGTTATGGCCGTGACCCGGTCTACGGGCCTGGTGAACTGCCGTCTACCGGCGGCCTCAACACCTGCTCGGCGATCCTCAATACCAGCACCATTAACGGTGCCGGCCCAGGTGCTGCTACCAACAACCGCAGCCGCAACTGCGAGGACGATGGCTTTACCACGGCGATGTCATGGGGTTATCGCGGTCGCGCCATCTGGGAATACAACGACGTATTCGCCGGTGTGAACCTCAAGCCGAACGTGGCCTGGTCCCACGACGTGAGCGGTTACTCGCCGGGCCCTGGCGGCAACTTCGAGGAAGGTCGTAAAGCGGTGAGCCTGGGTGTCGATGCCGAATACCAGAACACCTACACCGCGAGCCTGGCGTACACCAACTTCTTCGACGGCAAGTACACCACTGTGGATGATCGCGACTTCGTTGCGCTCAGCTTCGGCGTGAACTTCTAAGCACTGTATTTTCAGGACGAACACATTTATGAAAATAACAAAGAGTCTGTTCCACGTTGGCGTTCTGGGTCTGTCGCTGCTGGCAACCGGTGTCATGGCGGCGGTCCCGGCGGCCGAAGCGGACAAGCTGGGCAAGAGCCTGACCCCGATGGGCGCCGAGATGGCGGGCAACGCCGACGGTTCGATCCCGGCCTGGAAACCCATGCCGAAAAACACCGGTGCCGTAGACAGCAAAGGTTTCCTGGCTGACCCGTTCGCGAGTGAAAAACCGCTGTTCACCATCACCGCGCAAAACGTTGACCAGTACAAGGACAAGCTCGCGCCGGGCCAGTACGCGATGTTCAAGCGCTACCCGGAAACCTTCAAGATGCCGGTCTACCCGTCCCATCGCGGCGCCACCGTGCCGGATGAGGTGTTCGCCTCCATCAAGAAAAACGCCACCAACACTAACCTGGTGTCCGGCGGCAACGGTCTGGAAAACTTCGAAACCGCGATCCCGTTCCCGATTCCGAAAAGCGGCGTTGAAGTGATCTGGAACCATATCACCCGTTATCGCGGCGGCAGCGTGACCCGGCTGATCACCCAGGCCACGCCGCAGCCGAACGGCTCGTTCAGCCTGGTGTACTTCGAGGACCAGTTCGTATTCCGCGACAAGATGAAGGATTACGACCCGAAAAACCCAGGCAACATCCTGTTCTACTTCAAGCAGAAAGTGACCGCGCCGGCACGTCTGGCCGGTGGTGTGCTGTTGGTGCACGAAACCCTCGACCAGGTTAAAGAGCCGCGTTCGGCGTGGGTCTATAACGCCGGGCAGCGCCGCGTGCGTCGTGCGCCGCAAGTGTCCTATGACGGACCGGGTACCGCGGCCGATGGCCTGCGTACCTCCGACAACCTGGACATGTACAACGGTGCGCCGGATCGCTACGACTGGAAGCTCGAAGGCAAGAAAGAGATGTACATCGCGTCCGACAGCTACAAGCTCGATGATCCGAAACTGAAGTACGCCGACATCATCAAGGCCGGCCATATCAACCAGGATCTGGCTCGCTATGAGCTGCGTCGGGTCTGGCATGTGGTCGCGACCCTGAAGGAAGGTCAGCGTCACATCTACGCCAAACGTGACTTCTACATCGACGAAGACACCTGGCAGGCGGCAGTGGTCGACCACTACGACGGTCGCGGGCAACTGTGGCGTGTCGCCGAGGCTCACTCCGAGAACTACTACGACAAGCAAGTGCCGTGGTACGCCCTCGAAACCCTGTACGACCTGCAATCGGGCCGCTACCTGGCACTGGGCATGAAGAACGAAGAGAAATCGGCGTATAACTTCGGCTTCACTGCCTCCACCGCTGACTTCACTCCGGCAGCGTTGCGTCAGGAAGGCGTTCGCTAATACTTTGTAAACCGAGGCCGCATCCTCGAAAAAACGCCCCGACTGGTTCGGGGCGTTTTTTTTGGAGTTTTGTATCGGGGCGCATTTATTAACACGGGGTGCCTCGCGAAATTTCGGTGTTTGTGATGGCCCTTTCGCGAGCAAGCCCGCTCCCACATTTGATCTTCGGTGGACATACAATCTGTGAGCAATGGAGATCCAGTGTGGGAGCGGGCTTGCTCGCGAAGGGGGCGACCCGGTCTTTCAGGAAAACTTCATCTACGGCCGGGCAACTTTGGGTTCGTAGTCTTTTTGTAGCCATTTGTAGCAATAACCTTCAATAGCTCTTCGTTTACCGCTAGGCTGCGGACATCTGTAACGCCGCCATCAGCCTTTCAAACAAGAGCCGGCCATGACTGATCTGTCCCCACTTCCGGGCCCTGCAAGCGCTGCCGTCACTGTATTGGACGGGCGTTTTTTCCGGCCTCCGCTGCCCGACGGCCATGTGTTGCGGCCGCGTTTGTGCGAGCGCCTGAGCGCGGGTCTCGGTGGCAGGCTGTTGCTGGTCAGTGCGCCGGCCGGGTTTGGCAAGAGTTCATTGGCAGTGGAGTTTTGTCAGGGGTTGCCGGATCACTGGCAAAGCCTGTGGCTGGGGTTAAGTCCGCGGGACAGCGATCCCGGGCGTTTTCTTGAGCGCCTGCTCGAAGGCCTTCAGGAATATTTTCCGCAACTGGGCAGCCAGGCGCTGGGGCTGTTGAAAATGCGCCAACGTCATCAGCCGTTCGCCTTCGAAGAATGGCTGGACGGTTTGCTCGATGAGCTGGCTGTGCACCTGTCACCCGGTACGCCACTGTTGCTGGTACTTGATGACTATCATCTGGCCCAGGGCCCGGTGCTTGATCGTTGCCTGCAATTTTTTCTCAATCATTTACCCGATGGTCTGCTGGTCATGGTCACCAGCCGGCAACGTCCCGACTGGCATCTGGCGCGCCTGCGCCTGTCGCGACAACTGCTCGAGTTGCATGAGCAGGACCTTCGACTGACCCATGATGAAGCGCTGATCCTGCTTGATCGACATAGCATTTCATTGCGTGGCGAGGCGCTGGAGAGTTTGATCCAGCGTAGCGAAGGCTGGGTGGCAGGGCTGCGCTTTTGGCTGCTGGCGGCCTCCGAGGCGGGCTGCGAGGGCGCATTGCCCCAATCGTTGTACGGTGGCGAAGGGCTGATTCGCGATTACCTGCTCGAAGAAGTCATCGATTGTCTGCCCGCCGAGGTGCAGTCATTCCTGTACGACACCGCGCCTCAAGAGCGCTTTTGCAGTGAATTGTGCGACGCCGTGCGCGAAGCCCATGACAGCGCCGAGATCCTGCGTTTCCTGCTGGCGCATCAGGTGTTTCTGGTGCCGCTGGACGAACACGGTCACTGGTATCGTTATCACCACCTGTTTTCCGACCTGCTGCGCAGCCGGCCCACCGCCCAGGCAATGGTGCCGACGGCCAGCCTGCATCTGCGTGCCTGCCGCTGGTTCAACGCCCAAGGGTTGCTCGATGAGGCGGTGGAGCAGGCGTTGCGTGCCGGGCATCTGGATGTTGCGGCGAATCTGGTGCAAAACCTCTCTGAAGAACAACTGCTGGCCGAGCAGAACGTCGGCATGTTGTTGCGCTGGAAAATGGACTTGCCCGACAGCCTGCTGATCAGCACGCCACGGCTGATCGTGCTCTACAGCTGGGCGTTGGGGCTGGCCTGCCAACTGGATGCCGCCGAGGAGCTAGCCAGTCACTTGAGCCGCTTCCTGCCGGCCCCTTCGGCCACTGCGCAAAAATCCATGCTGGCGCAATGGCTGGCCCTGAGCGGCATCATTGCCCGGGGGCGAGGCCATCGCAAGCTGACGTTGCTCTATTGCACCGAAGCGCTGGAGAGCCTGCCGGCCAAACGCTATGGGCAACGCCTGATGTGCCTCTCGACATTGTCGAACCTGGCCATTGCCGATAGCGACCTCTGGCGCGCACGGGGGTTGAATCGTGAGTCCCTTGAGCTGGCACAACGGGTCGGCAATCCGCTGTTCGAGGCGCTGGCCCATTACGATCGCGCCCGCGTACTGCAAGCGCGCGGGGAGATTCTTCGTTCACTGGACGAAGTCCGCCAGGGGGTGCAGCGCCTGCAAGGCTTATCCCCGCAACGGCTTTATGCGGTACGCGCACGCTTGACCTTATACGAGGGGTTCTTGCTGGCGCTGCGCTTGCAACCCCAGGCCGCACGGGTACGTTTGCTCGCTGGTTTGGGCGAAGCGCGGGCCTGTCGCGACATCAGTGTGCTGATCGGCCACTGCGTGATTGCCCGTCTGGACGGCAACAGCGGCGAGTTCGCCAAAGCCTTCGCCGAACTCGCCGAAGCCGAGCGCCTGATGCACATCTGGGATGTCCCGCCGATTTACTACCTGGCGATGATCACCTTGGTCAAATGCGAACTCTGGCTCGCCCAGGGCCGCACCGACCTCGCCGAAGCCTGGCTCGCGCGACTGGACCAGACCTACAACGGCGAGCATCCCGCGGCCCCCCCGGAGTTCCATCCGCAACTGCCGCTGCACATTGAACTGCAACAGGCGGTTCTGGACGTGATGAAAGGCCAGCCCATGCTCGCCGAAGGGCGCTTGAATACGCTGCATGAGCACGGTCAGCACAGTGGCCGGCAGATGCTCAGCGTGATGGCGCTGAATCAGAAAGTCATGTTGTTGTTGGCGAGCGGACGCGAGTCCGAGGCCCGCAAGGCATTGATCCAGGCTTTGGAAGCGGCCACCGGTGGCGTCCTGCAACCGTTTGAACAATTGTTGACCAAACACCCGGACTGGCTGCGCGGGCAACTTCAACTCTGTGCGCCGACAGCCGTTTCGCAGAGCCTCTCGGAAAAACTTCCGGCTCTGGTCTCCCGGCCGATGGTGGAGTCATCACCTGCTGCCGAACAACTCAGTACGCGTGAACTGGCTGTTCTGCGACTGATTGCCCAAGGGTGTTCAAACCAGGAAATCAGCGATCAGTTGTTTATCTCGCTGCACACGGTCAAGACCCATGCCAGCCATATCAACAGTAAGTTGGGGGTTGAGCGGCGCACGCAGGCGGTGGCGCGGGCGAAGGAGTTGGGGGTGTTGGGGTAACGCATTTTTACAATGCACATGGAGTAAATGGCTCAGGGCAATTTTGTGCCAAAATTGGCCATTCCTGTTTCCCGAGCGTGCCCCGATGTCCCAGCAACCCACCCTCATCCGCGAAACCTTCCCCGTCGGCCCTTTGCAGTGCAACTGCACAATCATCGGCGACCCGATCACCAAAAAAGCCATTGTGGTCGACCCGGGCGGCAATCACGAACTGATCCTTGCGCGTCTCGATGCCTTGGGCCTGAAGGTGGTCAGCATCATCCACACCCATGCGCACCTCGATCACTTTCTGGCTTCCGGGCAGCTCAAGGAGAAAACCGGCGCAACGTTGCACCTGCATAAAGAAGATCAATTCCTCTGGGACAATCTGGAGATGCAGTGCCAGATGTTCGGTGTGCCTTACACACCCGTGCCATCGCCGGATCGCTGGTTGGCCGACGATGAAGAGCTGGCTTGCGGGTGTGGCGTGGCGTTGCACACGCCGGGTCATACACCAGGTTCCATGAGCTTTTGGTTTTCAGAGGCTAAGCTGCTGATTGCCGGTGATACGCTGTTCAAGCGCGGGGTAGGGCGTACGGATTTGTGGGGAGGCGATCAGGCGACTCTCGTGCGTTCGATCAAGCAACGGTTGTATACCCTCGACGAAGAGGCGACGGTGGTGACCGGTCATGGTCCGGATACTCGTCTGGGCGATGAAATGCGCGGTAACCCCTTTGTGCGAGCCTAAGATGCAGTTGTGAAGGCATGATGGAATTTTTGGCGTTGGCCATGATCCAACGCCCGCAAAGGTTCATTGCTTAAGTCCGCTGCACCACAGAATGCAAAAAAAAGTAGGAGCTCTCCATGTTCACCTCGCGTCGTTTGATTATTGTCGCTACTGCTGTGGCTTTATTGTCCGGTTGCGCATCGCAGAACCCTTATGACAATCAGGGTCAGGCTGATGGCGGTTCCACGGGCATGAGCAAAACCGCCAAATACGGTGGCCTCGGCGCCTTGGCCGGTGCGCTGGCCGGTGCTGCCATCAATCATGATAACCGTGGCAAGGGTGCGCTGATTGGCGCCGCCGTGGTGGGGGCTTCCGCCGCCGGCTACGGTTACTACGCCGACCAGCAGGAGAAAAAACTGCGGGCCAGCATGGCCAACACCGGGGTTGAAGTGCAGCGTCAGGGCGATCAGATCAAGCTGATCATGCCGGGCAACATCACCTTTGCCACCGATTCGGCGAACATCGCGTCGGGCTTCTACCAGCCGCTGAACAATCTGGCGGGCTCGCTCAAGGAGTTCAACCAGAACCAGATCGAGATCGTCGGCTACACCGACAGCACCGGCAGCCGTCAGCACAACATGGACCTGTCCCAGCGTCGTGCCCAGAGCGTGGCGACTTACCTGACCTCCCAGGGTGTCAGCGGTGCCAACCTGTCGGCGCGTGGTGCCGGGCCGGATAACCCGATTGCCAGCAATGGTGATGTGAATGGCCGGGCACAGAACCGTCGCGTCGAGGTCAACCTGAAGCCGATTCCGGGTCAGGAATATCAGCAGCAGGGTCAACCTGTTCAGCAATACTAAAACCCGTCTGACTGAACCCCAGGCGTAAAAGGCCCGCCCGATTCTCAGCAGATCGGGCGGGCTTTTTTGTTGCCTGTTCTGACGCTTTCGCGAGCAAGCCCGCTCCCACACTTGACCGCGTACTCAAGGAAAATGCGATCCAATGTGGGAGCGGGCTTGCCCGCGAAGTGGCCCTGACAGGCACCGGAGATATTGAATAAGAAACAAAAAAGCCCTCGAATAATCGCTTGTCCGAGGGCTTTTTGTATCGCGCGAAACCTGATTACTTCTTCAGGCCGTAATGCTCATCGAGCATGCCTGGCGCGTTCGGCATTTTAGGGGCGTAGTCGCGAGGCGGTTCCTGATCGCGCGGTGGCGTCAGACGTTCCCGTGGAGCCTGCGCCGCGTCAGCGTGCAGGGCAGCCAGCAAGCGTTGGCGAGTCTGCTCGTCCAGGGCCAGACGGTTGGCGCCCTCGGCGAGATGATCCTGCACTTCCTGATAGCTCTGAGTCAGTTTCTTGACCAGTGTTGCAGTGCTGTTGAAGTGGGTGACCACTTCGTTCTGATAATTGTCAAAACGTTCCTGAATGTCATCCAGCTGACGTTGCGTGCGGTTAGGCGCGGCATTCGGCACCAGGCGAGCAATCAGGAATCCAATGGCGACACCCACAACCAGGGCAAGAGTCGGCAACAACCAAACTAAGAGCGAGTGTTCCACGAGTCCTTCCTCTATAAACGGCTTTGCTTTACGTTAACGGCTCGAACCTGCGCTGTATACCGCGATTCACTCGCAATAGAATTGGCACAGACAATTGGCTAGACGAGTCGACCCGATTCGAGGTCACGGAGTTCCTTCCTTGCTTATGCGCGAAACCCCTGTAGTGATTGATGGCCCGGTCGGTCAATTAGAGAGTTTGCTTCTTGAAAACAAGAACTTGGACAGCGAGCAGCCCCGCGGCCTGGCGCTGATCTGCCACCCGAATCCGGTGCAGGGCGGCACCATGCTCAACAAAGTCGTCTCGACCTTGCAGCGCACCGCGCGCGACGCCGGTTTGATTACCTTACGTTTCAACTACCGTGGTGTCGGCGCCAGTGAAGGCACGCACGACATGGGCACTGGCGAAGTCGACGATGCCCAGGCAGCGGCCGAGTGGCTGCGAGCCAGATATCCTGACTTGCCCCTGACCCTGTTTGGTTTCTCCTTCGGCGGTTTTGTTGCCGCCAGTCTCGGCGGACGTCTGGAAGCCAAGGGCGAGCAACTCAAGCACGTGTTCATGGTCGCGCCCGCCGTCATGCGCTTGGGCGACCAGGATCAACTGCCGCAGCATGGCGAGTTGACCCTGATCCAGCCGGAAACCGACGAAGTCATCGATCCGCAGCTGGTTTATGACTGGTCCGACGCGCTCGATCGCCCCCATGAGCTGCTGAAAGTGGCAGAATGCGGACACTTTTTTCATGGCAAGCTGACCGATCTCAAGGATCTGATCCTGCCGCGTCTTTCGAATTGATTGCAGTCTGACAAGCGATTACCCATGACGACTCGTACCCGTATCCTCACCGGCATCACCACCACTGGCACGCCGCACCTGGGCAACTACGCCGGCGCCATCCGTCCGGCGATCATCGCCAGCCGTGACAGCAATGCCGATTCGTTCTACTTCCTGGCCGACTACCACGCCCTGATCAAATGCGATGACCCGCTGCGCATCCAGCGCTCGCGTCTGGAAATCGCTGCGACCTGGCTGGCCGGTGGCCTGGATGTGGACCGTGTGACGTTCTATCGCCAGTCCGATATCCCGGAAATTCCTGAACTGACCTGGCTGCTGACCTGCGTGGCCGCCAAGGGCCTGCTCAACCGTGCCCATGCCTACAAGGCCTCGGTGGACAAGAACGTCGAAACCGGCGAAGACCCGGACGCTGGCATCACCATGGGCTTGTACAGCTACCCGGTGTTGATGGCCGCGGACATCCTGATGTTCAACGCCCACAAGGTGCCGGTCGGTCGCGATCAGATCCAGCATGTGGAAATGGCCCGGGACATCGGCCAGCGCTTTAACCACTTGTTCGGCCAAGGCAAAGAATTCTTCACCATGCCTGAAGCGCTGATCGAGGAAAGCGTCGCCACCTTGCCGGGCCTCGACGGTCGCAAGATGTCGAAGAGCTACGACAACACCATTCCGTTGTTCAGCAGCGCCAAAGAGATGAAAGACGCGATTTCGCGGATCGTCACCGACTCCCGTGCCCCGGGCGAAGCCAAGGATCCGGACAACTCGCATCTGTTCACCTTGTTCCAGGCCTTCGCTACGCCGGCACAATCCGACGAATTCCGCAGCGAACTGCTTCAGGGCCTGGGTTGGGGCGAGGCGAAGAATCGTCTGTTCCAGCTGCTCGACAGCGAACTGGGCGAATCCCGCGAGCGTTATCACCAACTGATTGAACGCCCGGCGGATCTGGAAGACATGCTGCAGATCGGCGCCAAGAAGGCTCGCTCGGTGGCGACGCCGTTCCTCCACGAACTGCGCGAGGCGGTCGGCCTGCGTTCTTTCGTCGCTCAGACCCAAGTCGTAGCGACCACCAAGAAAAAAGCTGCGAAAGCCGCGCGCTTCGTCAGCTTCCGTGAAGACGACGGCAGTTTCCGCTTCCGTCTGCTGGCGGCCGATGGCGAACAACTGCTGCTGTCGCGCCACTTCGCCGACGGTAAAACCGCAGGTCAAGTGACCAAGCAACTGCAATCCGGGCAAGCCTTGGACGTGCGCAGTGAAGACCTGAGCTTCAGCGTGTGGCTGGAAGGCGAGTGCATTGCCGACAGTCCGGCCTTCGCCGACAGCGCTGCTCGCGATGCTGCCATCGGTGCTTTGCGCGTTGCCCTGACACCGGTTCAGGAATAATCAACGGCTCGGTCCGACCAAGGGCCGATTGCCATTCCCACGGGCCGTCGCTACAGTGACCGCCCGTTTTTGTTGCCTTGCTAACGAATTATGACGCCCCTAGAACGATATCAAGCTGATCTGAAACGCCCGGAATTCTTCCATGACGCCGCCCAGGAAACTGCCGTGCGCCATTTGCAGCGCCTGTACGATGATCTGGTTGCGGCCTCGCAGAACAAACCGAACCTGCTCGGCAAACTGTTTGGCAAGAAAGACCAGACGCCGGTCAAGGGTCTGTATTTCTGGGGCGGCGTTGGTCGCGGCAAGACTTACCTGGTCGACACCTTCTTCGAAGCGCTGCCGTTCAAGGAAAAGACTCGCACTCACTTCCACCGCTTCATGAAGCGCGTGCACGAAGAAATGAAGACCCTGGGCGGCGAGAAAAACCCGCTGACCATCATCGCCAAGCGCTTCTCCGACGAGTCGCGAGTGATTTGTTTCGATGAGTTCTTCGTCTCCGACATCACCGATGCCATGATTCTTGGCACGCTGATGGAAGAACTGTTCAAAAACGGCGTGACCCTGGTCGCGACGTCGAACATCGTGCCGGACGGTCTGTACAAGGACGGCTTGCAGCGTGCGCGTTTCCTGCCAGCCATTGCGCTGATCAAACAGAACACCGAGATCGTCAACGTCGACAGCGGCGTCGATTACCGTCTGCGTCACCTCGAGCAAGCGGAACTGTTCCACTTCCCGCTGGATGACGCTGCCCAGGAAAGCCTGCGCAAGAGCTTCCGGGCCTTGACGCCAGAATGCACGGCAGCGGTCGAGAACGACGTGCTGGTGATCGAGAACCGTGAAATCCGTGCCGTACGCACCTGCGATGATGTGGCCTGGTTCGAGTTCCGCGATCTCTGCGATGGCCCACGCAGCCAGAACGATTACATCGAGCTGGGCAAGATCTTCCACGCTGTGTTGCTCAGCAATGTCGAGCAGATGAGCGTCACCACCGACGACATCGCCCGACGTTTTATCAACATGGTCGACGAGTTCTACGACCGCAATGTGAAACTGATCATTTCTGCCGAAGTCGAGCTCAAAGACCTCTACACCGGCGGTCGCCTGAATTTCGAGTTCCAGCGCACGCTTAGCCGTTTGCTGGAAATGCAGTCCCACGAGTTTCTGTCCCGGGCGCATAAGCCGTAGAACGATTCAAAAATAAACAGAACGTTTCGGAAAACAAAAAAGGGCCTGCACTTGCAGGCCCTTTTTCGTACGTCAGTTTTGAAACCGGGTGTCCTCATTAAGGTAGTTCGCCAGCTTATCCTGGCACTGACAGCCGGCGAGCAGCCAAAGCAGTATCCTGGCTTTGCGTGGGCAGAGAAATCCAGCCATCGATGCACCTTTACGGATCAGGTCCATTTCGCTGCCCATAAAGCCGTAGGAAGATTGTGCGGTGGAGCCAGAACCGGTTCGGGTCGCGATGATGACGGGAATTTTTTCTGTGATTTTTTCCACGACATCAGCCCAACTCTTTGAGAGGTGTCCTGCGCCGAAAGCAGCGATCACCAGCCCGTCGTACCCCAGATCGAGGATGTTTTCCAATAACAGGGTGTCAGCAGAAAGCGACGCTTCCAGCAGAGCGATCTTCTGTGTGGTCTGTTGTGGCAAGGGTAAGACTCTTCGTTGGGCCGGCTGACGTAGATAGCGGACGGTTTTCTCTACCAGCATGCCGGTAGGACCAAAGATGGGAGAGGAAAACGCCTGCAGCGCCAATGAGTCGGTTTTGCGGACGACACTCGCTTGATGAATCTGTCCGTTCACCACCACCTGAACGCCTCGCTGACGGCTGTTTTCAGCCAGTGCTACCAGGCAAGCATCCAGCAGATTCGCCGGACCATCGGCCCCTGCCTGGGCTGCCGAACGCATGGCGCCGGTCAGGACCAATGGTTCGTCGTGGTCCCACAAATAGTCAAAAAATGTGGCGGTTTCTTCGAGAGTGTCCGTGCCCAGGGTGATGACCACACCTACCGCACCTTGCCTGATTTGAAAATTCGCCCAGGAAAGGACACTCAGCAGGAACTCGAAATCCAGTGACGCACTTGGCAACAATCCGAGCGTGTCAACGGTGACCCATGCCAGATTCGTCAGCTCTGGTATCGAGGCCAGCAGGGTTTCGCCGCTGACGGTCGGAATAACTCCTTCGTTGGCATTCCTGGCTTGCATGCTCACGGTGCCGCCGAGCGCTGCGATGGCCAGTTTGGGCAAGTCCATGTGATACCTCGCTTGCTTATGATGAGAAGTGGCTGTATCCGGAGTTGAGTCCGTGATACAGCTCAATGGCAGCCTTCGTCAGTTGGCTATCAGGAGTCCGATAAACGGAACGATCAGCAACGTACTGATGGCCATGGACAGCACATTAGCGATGAAGGCGTGCATGTCGGCTGGCAGCCGCTTGGCAATCGCGCATGCCAGCGGTGGTGCAATCAGTGCCCCCAGCAGAGCGCTCGGGACAATGACCTGCCAACTGCCGCCGTATGTCAGAACGGCCGCCGGCACGACGGACACCAGCGGAATGTAGGTGGGATACCAGCCGCGCAACATCCATTGCCGACGCCAGATCATCACTCCTAATGCGGAGGTCAACGCCTGCGCGGCGATCAGTTGGGGCAGCAAGCCCGTGCCATACACCGGGCTCGTCGGGTTCAAGGAGTAAGCCAGCAAGGCACCCGCTATCAAGCCGAGGCTGGCCCATTCATTGCCAAAGAACGGCGCTTCCGAAAAGTCGGCCAACACCCGGCGCATACTCCAGATGACGCCGTAGTCGGGCGTTTTGCTGATGACGGGTGCGGGCACAGACTCCGATGGCTTCTCGGGTGGGTCTGACTTCACCAGGCTCGGCAGATAACGGCAGAGCAGAAACGCGACGACGCTGGCGATTGCCATGCCCGAGACATTGCCGATCACGGCTGGCAAGCTGAGGGGATTGCAGACGTAGTTGACGATCAGCAAGCACATCGGGGTGACGAACACGGCGCCCATGATTGCGCCATTGATCGTGACCTTCCAGCCGCCGCCAAACATCAGCACCATTGCCGCCGGCAATGAAACAAAGGCTGCAAACGTGGGTTGCCAACGGGTGGCCGTGACCGTCCAGCCCCATAGCAGGTTGCTCAGCAAGAGGCCAAGCAACGAGCTGGTGACGAGCCATGGCCATAGTCCGCTGCCGTAACAAATGGTAAAGCCTTGCCAGGCTTTTCCCGTTCGATTCGCCCAGTAGGCCAGATAGGCACCGGCCAACAGCCCGATCGAAGCGAACTCGTGTTTGTAGAACGCAACCTCGCTGATGTCTCCCAGAACCCAGCGCAACCAGGCACTCGGCTCCGGAAGGCTCGATACCATGTGACTGTAGTCTGGCCAATGGGCTGACCAGGCTGTGCGGTAGGTGAATGAAAGCCAGATGATCGATAGTGTCGTGCCGAGCATCAACCCGATGATCGTCATGTCCAGCGTCGATCTGCCGGCAAGCGGATCTTGCGGTTTTTCGTTTTTGGTTTCCATCAGTCAGCCCCCTATCAGCGTGGCAGACAAGGGTGCTGGGTGTAGCCGAGCATCTGATCGTAGAGATCGGCTCGGCGATCGCGATGCAGATCGTTCAGGTTGTTCCAGATGGGCGCGCTGCGCGAACTGGTCAGGTCGATATCGGCAAACAGGATTTCCTGCTTGTCCGCTGAAGCCACCTGGCCAATCGGCCAGCCGTTGGTGCCTGCGATCAGCGAGCAGCCCAGGTAGCGTGCCCCTCGCTCTTCACCGATCCGGCTCGCGGCCGCAATAAACACATTGTTGACGTGTGCGGCGGTCATCGTCAGGTACGACGCCATGCACTTGCCGGCGTCATCGAACAGCGGTGGAGGCGTCCAGACCCAGTTGTTCAGGCTGCAAATGATGTCCGCACCTTGCTGGCTGAGGATTCGCGGCACTTCCGGAAACCAGATGTCCCAGCAGATCAGCAATCCGATGCGGCCTATCGGTGTGTCAAAAACCGGGAAACCCAGATCGCCGGGGGTGAACCACAACTTCTCCAGGTTCCACAAATGCGCCTTGCGGTACTTGCCGATGAAGCCATCCGGCCCGATCAGCACGCCGGTGTTGAACAGGCGCATGCCGTCGCGCTCAGCCAGGCCCGCCACCAGGTAAACCTTGTTTTTACACGCGAAATCGATCCAGGTTTGCACGCTCGGTCCGTCGGGTACCGACTCGGCATGATCGTAGGCATCCTGCCGGCTGCTGAAGAAATAGCCGGTAGCGCAAAGCTCGGGCAGGACGATGAGATTGGCACCGCCGTGTACTGCCTGCAGGGCCAGCTCCAGGCTATGCCGCAGATTGGCGTCACGATTCGCCAGGCCGACTTGTGGATCGAATTGCACGACTGCTACACGCACAGCGCTTGTTGGTTCGCTCATGACTGATGACCTCTTGTTATTGTTTTTCGAGCTGTTTAATGGCGTGTTTATGAGAGTTGAAATACGAATCTGGCGTAAGTCAGCGGCTTCCGGTTGGGCTGTAGTCCATGTCCGAAGATTGCGCAGGGAAGTACCTTCGACTGTCCTTCGAAAGGCTGGAAGTACTGCGCTAGAGCGTTGGCGAGAGGCAGAACCCATGCGTGAGGTGCATGGGTTCTGCAAGATTGGCGAGGGCGTCAGCTGCGGACGCGATAGTGCGGGTAGTCGCTCATGCAGAATCCGCCGTTAAACACGGCTGCGGTTTTATTGCAGATATGAATGATGGCATCCACGGCGCCGCGAAAGCACGGTTCTGTCCAGCCGGCATCGACCGAAAACGACTCGCCGGAAAAATACAGGCTGGACACAGGCGAGAAATCCCGGTTGTACTTCATCAGGCTCACCGCGTCGTAATAAGTGCCGGGTCTGTATAATTTTGCGCAGCCCAAGGCATTCTTATCCGTCATCCAGCGTTGAACCACAGCGTGATCAGTTTGGATGTACGGAGAAATCCGCTCCTGGATATTGGCGGAGTTCATCAGTATTCGATCGAGTTCCTCTACACACTTGGTCACCAGTTCGCGGTCGGTAAAAAGTGCCAATTTGATTGCGTCGTCTTCCCATGTGTAACTTAGCAGTATGCAGTCATAACGATAATTTTCGTTATAGCGATAACTGTAGGCGTCATGAATGAAACTGTCCGTGACAATGACTTGGGGTATTTTGGTGTTGCCTGAAAGAAAGGATTTATTTAATGGCGCATATACTTTGCAACTGGTTTCCCAGTGCGCCGTTTTATAGGCATTGATCGTTTCGAATGGCAGCATGTGCTCGTTGAAGTTTTCAAGTTTGATGCATGTCTCGATCAGCCACGAAGGCAGGGTCATGATGACCGCATCAAAATCATCGAACAGTTCCTGCGATTGACAGCCTTGGCTGAATTTCCAGGTGTAGTGGACGCGTATTTTCTGATCGTCCAGCTTCTTCAATTTACTGACGGATGAATCGGTGAAAAAGCCACTGCCTCTTTCCAGGCAATGCTCGTAAAAAGACTGTCCGGTGGTGTCGATTTTCATGAACAACAAGCATTCGGCCAGCGCCGCGAGTCCGATGTAGCGCGGTCTGTCGAAACGCAGGTCCTTGGTGTCAAACACCGCGTCGCTGTGCAAGTAAGGCGAGGGAAGCGGTTCTCCAGACGAGTCAACCCGGCCATGAATCAGTTGTAAGTGGCTGCTGAATCCAAAAATGGCGGTACGCAGCGGGTAGAGCGAGCACACATCATAAAAGGCCCCCCAACTACCGTCACCGATGCCTATCGAATAGAACAGACGGGATTCGTGCGTGGTCATGCCCAGTCCGCCGAAGTCCCCCGGTTTACCCTTGTCCCGGGTTTCCAGGATGGGCATGCCGACCAGTTCGCGAAACGACACCCCCTCGTACCTTTCGACGATAGCGGCCCACAGGGCTTCCCACTCTTGTGTGGCGTAAACCTCGGCCACCTGGCGAGTCATCCGGGCGGCAAAGGCTTTCCACTTGGCATAAACCGTTTGCAGCGCCTCATCGGGAGGAGGCGTCAAACCGTCTTCATTGGTCCAGATCAGCATGTGCGGCGCCGGGCGACCACCCAGGCTTCCTTCCTGAAGATAAATGCCCGTCGAGGACACCCACTGACTGCCCGGATTGGGGAAGTCTGAAAGCGCCAGGTCAAATTCCATGGCGTAGTACGCCATCAGCGATCGACCCTCTTTCGGTGGTTCGCCTGCCCTATTGAAAAACGGTAAACGCATGGCGCCCATCTCGAACGGTGTATGGCTTTCTTTTATCGGATGGGTTCCATGTACGGTCAGGTGCCTGCCGCCAATGCGGGTCGATTGTTCTATCAGTGTGACATTGGTAAAACCGCAGCGATAAAGTTCTCTGGCAGCAGTCAGGCCCGTAACGCCTGCGCCAATGATACATATTTTATGGTGGGGGTTAGTTGCCTTTGCTATGCCGTTTTCATGTTCAACCAGCGTTCGGTAGTCAAAGCATAAGTCAGGCGGATTTGGAAATCGGGCGGCCCATTTGTTGTGATTTTTTTTGTCCTTGTCATTGCATGAAAGAGACGTGGCATCTGTTTTTGTGCTCATGCGATCTTCCCTGAAGTGCGAGTTGGCTTGCGGGGGAAATAGATTGAAGTTTTCGGCGGATAGCACGCAAGAGTACAGATGAGTTATTCGGTGCTCTTGATTCCTTTTTTCATGTAGGGGAAGTAATCGCAGGGCGCGGTTTTTTAAACATTACAGTTGTTGGCTGTTGAAGCAGGCATCGCACAGTGGTGCGGCGCCCACTCGGAGTTTCAGGCCGCTTGCTGGAACTGCTGCCGGTATTGGTTCGGCGAGAGCTCGGTATGTTGACGGAACAACCGGGCGAAGAAACTTGCATCGTCGTAGCCGACCTCATAACTGATGGTCTTGATGCTCTTGCGACTGCCGGACAACAAGCCCTTGGCGGTTTCGATGCGCAGTCGCTGCAAATAATGCAGCGGCTTGTCGCCGGTGGCGGTCTGAAAGCGGCGCATGAAGTTGCGGATGCTCATGCCGTGTTCGCGGGCCACGTCTTCGAAGCGAAACTTGTCGGCGAAGTGTTCTTCGAGCCAATGCTGGATCTGCAGGATGATCACGTCCTGATGCAGTTTCTGTCCGCCGAAACCGATCCGCCCTGGCGCATAGCTGCGCTGCACTTCGTAGAGAATATCGCGGGCCACGGCCTGGGCCACGTTGGCGCCGCAAAAACGTTCGATCAAATAAATGTAGAGGTCGCAGGCCGAGGTGGTGCCGCCAGCGCAATACAGGTTGTCGGCGTCGGTCAGGTGTTTGTCCTGATTCAGGTGTACGCGCGGGAAGCGCTCGGCAAACGCATTGAAGAAACGCCAGTAGGTCGTCGCTTCCTTACCATCGAGCAACCCGGCCTCGGCCAGCCAGAACACGCCGGTGGCCTCGCCACACAACACGGCACCGCGTGCATGCTGCTGACGCAGCCACGGCAGCACCTGTGGATAACGTTTGCAGAGGGTGTCGAAATCGTCCCAGAAGGCGGGAAGAATAATGACGTCGGCATTTTCCAGACCGCCGTCCACCGGCATGATCACGTCGCTGAAGCTGTTTACCGGTTTGCCATCGGGGCTGACCAGCCGGGTTTCAAACGCCGGTGTCAGGCCGTGGCCCAGTTGTTTGCCGTAGCGCAGGCTGGCCAGATGGAAGAAATCCTTGGCTTGCATGAGGGTGGAAGCGAAAACCCGGTCGATAGCCAGGATGCTGACGCGCCGCAAGGGCGTGGAGGCTTGGTTAGACATAATTCAACTTTATTCTTATAGGGGAAAGTGGTCACCAGACGGCTGGATCGTCTTATTTTTTGTCGGATGTGTCCAGTGTCCTGTATCGGAAGCGAGGCTTAGTCTCTGAAGGTCAATTCCGTCTAACGATAACGACAGGTGCCGCATGATCCCCAGAACCTTGTTCAGCTCCGAGCACGAACTTTTCCGCGACAGCGTGCGAACGTTCCTCGAAAAAGAGGCCGTGCCGTTCCATGGGCAATGGGAAAAACAAGGCTATATCGACCGCCAACTCTGGAACAAGGCGGGGGAGGCGGGGATGCTCTGTTCGCATCTGCCGCAAGCATACGGCGGGCTGGAGGCGGATTTTCTCTACAGCGCGGTGGTGATCGAAGAGGTCGCTCGCCTGGGTCTGACCGGGATCGGTTTTTCTCTTCATTCGGACATTGTGGCGCCTTACATCCTGCATTACGGCAGTGAAGCGCTGAAACTCAAATACCTGCCGAAGCTGGTGTCTGGCGAGATGGTGACCGCGATTGCCATGACCGAGCCGGGTGCCGGTTCCGACCTGCAAGGGGTGAAAACCACTGCCATGCTGGAGGGCGACGAATACGTGATCAATGGTTCGAAGACCTTCATCACCAATGGCTTTCTGGCTGACCTGGTGATCGTCGTGGCCAAGACCGATCCGAAGGCTGGGGCGAAGGGCACCAGTCTGTTTCTGGTGGAGGCCAATACGCCTGGCTTCGCCAAGGGCAAGCGTCTGGAAAAGGTCGGCATGAAGGCTCAGGACACCTCGGAGCTGTTTTTCCAGGACGTTCGGGTGCCGAAGGAAAACCTGCTGGGCCAGGCCGGGATGGGCTTCGCTTATTTGATGCAGGAATTGCCGCAGGAGCGTCTGACGGTCGCAGTCGGCGGCTTGGCGTCAGCCGAAGCGGCGTTGCAATGGACGCTGGATTACACCCGTGAACGCAAGGCTTTCGGCAAGGCCATCGCCGACTTCCAGAACACCCGCTTCAAACTCGCTGAAATGGCGACCGAAATCCAGATCGGCCGGGTTTTCGTCGATCGCTGCCTGGAACTGCATCTGCAAGGCAAACTTGACGTGCCGACAGCGGCGATGGCCAAGTACTGGGGCACCGACCTGCAATGCAAGGTGCTTGATGAATGCGTGCAATTGCATGGCGGTTACGGATTCATGTGGGAATACCCGATCGCCCGGGCGTGGGCGGATGCGCGGGTGCAGCGGATTTATGCCGGGACCAATGAGATCATGAAGGAGATTATTGCGCGGTCGCTGTAATGCAGCGTGATCGTTCCCACGCTCTGCGTGGGAATGCCGCCATGGACGCTCTGCGTCCGCTTTGGAAGTGACGCAGAGCGTCACGGGATGCATCCCCACGCAGAGCGTGGGAACGATCATTGTCTTGAGTTACGGTGCAGGATTTGGATGATCCTGGTGAATCGCCTCAATCCCTGCCAGCACTTCATCGGAAAGTTTCAGCTCGAAGCTCGCTAAATTGCTTTCAAGCTGCTCAAGCGTTGTGGCACCAATGATGTTGCTGGTGACGAACGGTTGCTGTGTGACAAATGCCAGTGCCATCTGCGCCGGATCCAGGCCATGTTCACGGGCCAGTGCCACATAACGGCTGCACGCGGCTTCCGATTGCGGATTGAAATAGCGGCTGAAGCGGCTGTAGAGGCTCAGTCGACCTTTAGGCGGACGTGCGCCCCCTTCATATTTGCCCGACAGGAAACCGAACGCCAGTGGTGAATAGGCGAGCAGCCCGCACTGTTCACGGATGGCGATTTCCGCCAGGCCGACTTCGAAGCTGCGATTGAGCAGGTTGTAGGGGTTCTGGATCGATACGGCGCGCGGCCAGCCACGGGCTTCGGCGAGGGCGAGGAAACGCATGGTGCCCCACGGGGTTTCGTTGGAGAGGCCAATGTGGCGGATCTTGCCGGCCTTGACCTGCTCGTTCAGTGCTTCGAGGGTGTCTTCCAGCGGCGTGAGGTTGACTTCGCTCGTGTGCTTGTAGCCCAGTTGTCCGAAGAAATTGGTGCTGCGTTCCGGCCAGTGCAACTGATAGAGGTCGATGTAGTCGGTCTGCAAGCGCTTGAGGCTCGCATCCACGGCCTGGACGATGTGCTCGCGGTTGTGCTTGAGGTTGTTGTCGCGGATGTAGTCGATGGTGTTGCCGGGGCCGGCGATCTTGCTCGCCAGGATCCAGTCGGCGCGATCGCCGCGACTTTTGAAGTAATTACCGATGTAACGCTCGGTGGTGGCGTAGGTTTCGGCCTTGGGTGGCACCGGGTACATTTCGGCGGTGTCGATGAAATTGATCCCGGCGCGCTTGGCTCGTTCGATCTGCGCGAAGGCTTCAGCCTCGCTGTTTTGCTCACCCCAGGTCATGGTGCCGAGGCAGATTGCACTCACGTTCAGATCGGTACGGCCTAGCTGGCGATAGTCCATCGAGTGCTCCTTGGGCAAAACAATCATAAAAGCAGGTTGAAATATTTTTCGCAATCTGCATAATTGCGCACCTCTTTCTGCAGTGGAAGTGATGCGCCGCCGCCGAAGAATCTTGCCGTTGAACGGACGCGCCGACCCGAGCCCCCGAAAGCGTCTGTATCCGGCTGCCTTTGACTTGTCAAAGTACGCACTATTCAGTAAGATCCGCCGTCTAATTTACAGGGCGGCCCCTGAGGCTATAAAGAATGAAAACTTTTACTGCTAAACCGGAAACAGTACAGCGCGACTGGTTTGTCGTCGACGCTGCAGGTCAGACCCTGGGTCGTCTGGCCACCGAAATCGCGAGCCGTCTGCGTGGCAAGCATAAAGCTGAGTACACTCCTCACGTTGACACCGGCGATTACATCGTCGTTATCAATGCCGAGCAGATTCGTGTAACCGGTGCTAAAACCACCGACAAAATCTACTACTCCCACTCCGGTTTCCCGGGCGGCATCAAGTCGATCAACTTCGAAAAGCTGATCGCTAAAGCCCCTGAGCGCGTGATCGAGACCGCGGTCAAGGGCATGCTGCCTAAGAACCCGCTGGGTCGCG
This sequence comes from Pseudomonas sp. PGPR40, assembly GCF_022014505.1. NCBI lineage: Bacteria > Pseudomonadati > Pseudomonadota > Gammaproteobacteria > Pseudomonadales > Pseudomonadaceae > Pseudomonas > Pseudomonas sp. PGPR40. The sequence continues at coordinate 101,680 of NZ_JAKLSP010000019.1, forward strand.
ACATGTATCGTAAGCTGAAAGTCTATGCGGGCGCTGTACACCCTCATACTGCTCAGCAGCCCCAAGAACTGAAGTTTTAACGGAATAGTTCATTATGTCGGCGACTCAAAATTACGGCACTGGCCGTCGCAAGACCGCAACCGCACGCGTTTTCCTGCGTCCGGGCACTGGTAACATCTCCATCAACAATCGTTCGCTGGATAATTTCTTCGGCCGCGAAACTGCCCGCATGGTAGTTCGTCAGCCGCTGGAATTGACTGAGACTGTCGAGAAGTTCGACATCTACGTCACCGTGATCGGCGGTGGTGTAAGTGGTCAAGCTGGCGCAATCCGCCACGGTATCACTCGCGCTCTGATGGACTACGACGAAACTCTGCGCAGCGCTCTGCGTAAAGCCGGCTTCGTAACCCGCGATGCACGTGAAGTTGAACGTAAGAAAGTCGGTCTGCGTAAAGCGCGTAAGCGTCCGCAGTACTCGAAGCGTTAATTCGCTTTCACGTTCAAAAAGAACGCCCAGTTTCCTCGCGAAGCTGGGCGTTTTTTTATGGGCGCAATTTATCAGGGAATTGCGCTGTGACAACTTGCCACATCCGCAGAGGCCCTATACTGCAAGGCTTGGCAATGTAGCCCCTCGGTAATTACCTTGTCAGAATTGGGGCTTTTCATTACCATTCGGCAAAATTTTTATAAGTTCAGATTTTTACTTAGTAGACGCCTGATTTAACAGGCCACAAAGCTGATGGGAGAGGACTGAATGAGCAATGACGGCGTGAATGCAGGCCGGCGTCGCTTCTTGGTAGCAGCCACATCCGTGGTGGGTGCTGCAGGAGCGGTGGGGGCTGCGGTCCCGTTCGTGGGGTCATGGTTTCCCAGTGCCAAGGCGAAAGCTGCAGGTGCACCGGTGAAAGTGAATGTCAGCAAAATCGAGCCAGGTCAGCAAATGATTGCTGAGTGGCGCGGCCAGCCGGTGTTCATTGTCCGCCGTACCGAGGAAATCCTGGGGAATCTGAAAAAGATCGAGGGTCAACTGTCTGACCCCACCTCCAAGAGCTCGACGCAACCGACCTATGTCGACCCGGAAACGCGTTCGATCAAGCCAGAAGTTCTGCTGCTGATCGGTATCTGCACTCACTTGGGTTGCTCACCGACCTTCCGCCCTGAAGTGGCACCTGCCGACTTGGGCAAGGACTGGGTAGGTGGTTATTTCTGCCCTTGCCACGGCTCCCACTACGATTTGGCTGGCCGCGTCTACAAGTCGCAACCCGCGCCTTTGAACCTGCCAGTTCCCCCGCATTCCTATGAGACCGATGACATCATTGTCATTGGCGTCGATACGGAGAAAGCGTGATGAGCAAGTTCATGGATTGGGTTGATGCGCGCTTCCCCGCAACCAAAATGTGGGAAGACCATCTCAGCAAGTACTACGCCCCGAAGAACTTCAACTTCTTCTATTTCTTTGGCTCCCTGGCCTTGCTCGTTCTGGTCAACCAGATCGTTACCGGTGTCTGGCTGACCATGAGCTACACCCCGTCGGCGGAAGAAGCCTTTGCTTCCGTCGAATACATCATGCGCGACGTCGAGCACGGCTCGATCCTGCGAATGTTGCACGCAGTCGGTGCTTCGATGTTCTTCATCGTCGTTTACCTGCATATGTTCCGTGGCCTGCTTTATGGTTCGTACCAGAAGCCGCGTGAGCTGGTGTGGGTGTTCGGCATGCTGATCTATCTGGCGCTGATGGCTGAAGCCTTCATGGGTTATCTGCTGCCGTGGGGCCAGATGTCCTACTGGGGTGCCCAGGTGATCATCTCGCTGTTCGGTGCGATCCCGGTCATCGGTAACGACCTGACTCAGTGGATTCGTGGTGACTACCTGATTTCCGGTATTACCCTGAACCGCTTCTTTGCCTTGCATGTGGTTGCCCTGCCGATCGTGATCCTCGGTCTGGTAGTGGTGCATATTCTGGCGCTGCATGAAGTCGGTTCGAACAATCCGGATGGCGTCGACATCAAGAAGCACAAAGACGAAAACGGCATACCGCTGGACGGCATTGCCTTCCACCCGTACTACACCGTGAAAGATATCGTCGGCGTGGTGGTGTTCCTGTTTATCTTCTGCTCGATCGTGTTCTTCTTCCCGGAAATGGGCGGCTACTTCCTCGAGAAGCCGAACTTTGAAGTGGCGAACGCCTTCAAGACCCCTGAGCACATCGCTCCGGTCTGGTACTTCACACCGTTCTACGCGATTCTGCGGGCGGTTCCAGACAAGCTCCTGGGCGTTATCGCCATGGGTGCGGCCATTGCTGTGCTGTTCGTCTTGCCATGGCTGGACCGCAGCCCGGTCAAGTCGATGCGCTATAAAGGCTGGCTGAGCAAGATCTGGCTCTGGGTGTTCTGCATCTCGTTCGTGATCCTGGGTGTGTTGGGTGTTCTGGCTCCAACGCCAGGCCGTACGTTGCTGTCGCAGGTATGTACGTTCCTGTACTTCGCCTACTTCATTCTGATGCCGTTCTACACCAGGCTCGAGAAGACCAAACCGGTTCCGGAAAGGGTGACTGGCTGATGAAAAAGCTATTTGCTGTACTGATTCTTGCGGCAATGCCTGTGTTTTCGTTCGCGTCGACAGCGGGTGCTCCTGAGTTGGAAAAGGTCGACATCGACGTTTCCGACAAGGCTGCCATGCAGGATGGCGCGCGTACGTTCGCCAACTATTGCATGGGCTGCCACAGCGCCAAGTTCCAGCGCTACGAGCGTGTCGCCGATGACCTGGGCATTCCTCATGAGCTGATGCTCGAGAAGCTGGTGTTCACTGGCGCCAAGATCGGCGATCACATGAACATCGGCATGCAACCGGCGGACGCCAAGACCTGGTTCGGTGCGGCGCCGCCCGACCTGACGCTGGTGGCTCGTGTTCGTGGCACAGACTGGCTCTACGGCTATCTGCGTTCGTTCTACGAAGACCCATCGCGTCCTTGGGGCGTGAACAACAAGGTGTTCCCGAACGTCGGCATGCCTAACGTTCTGGTCGGCTTGCAGGGTCGTCAGGTGGTAGGCTGTAAACAAGTTCAAGTCGTCGAAGATGGCAAGAAGCAATTCGATCCGCTGACCGGCACGGCTTTGACGCATGAAGCCTGCGATCAACTGACTGTATTGCCGAAAACCGGCACGCTGAACGAAGAGCAGTTCGACGAGAAGGTCAAGAATCTGGTGACCTTCCTGGCCTACTCGGCCAACCCGGTGAAGCTGCAGCATCAGCGCATCGGTACCTATGTGTTGCTGTACCTGGCGTTCTTCTTCGTATTCGCTTACTTGCTCAAGCGTGAATACTGGAAAGACGTCCATTGATAAAGCGGTAAGCCATTGCTGTTAATCGCGCGCGCCCAAGGGCGTCTCTGAAGGTGTAACGAGTCTGGTGATCCAGGCGTTACGGGAGGCGCCCTCTGGGCGCGCGTGTTTTTCCGTTTCCGATAATTTCAACAAGCGAGGAGGACCGCCATGGGCGTGACCAATCGGTTGGCCTGTTACTCCGACCCCGCCGACCACTATTCCCACCGAGTGCGTATCGTACTTGCAGAGAAGGGTGTCAGCGCCGAGATCATTTACGTGGAAGCTGGTCGCCAGCCGCCTAAACTGATTGAGGTGAACCCTTACGGAAGCCTGCCCACCCTGGTCGATCGTGACTTGGCGTTGTGGGAGTCGACTGTGGTGATGGAGTATCTGGATGAGCGTTACCCGCACCCGCCATTGCTGCCGGTTTATCCTGTGGCACGTGCCAACAGTCGTTTGCTGATTCATCGTATTCAGCGTGACTGGTGTGGCCTGGTGGATCTGATCCTGGATTCGCGGACCAAGGAAGCAGCCCGTGTCGTGGCTCGTAAAGAGCTGCGCGAAAGCCTGACCGGTGTTTCGCCGTTGTTCGCCGACAAGCCATTTTTCCTCAGCGAGGAACAAAGTCTGGTGGATTGCTGCCTATTGCCAATACTCTGGCGATTGCCGATTCTGGGTATTGAACTGCCGCGGCCTGCCAAGCCGCTGCTTGATTATATGGAGCGCTCGTTTGCGCGTGAGGCATTCCAGGCGAGTCTGTCTGGTGTCGAACGCGATATGCGCTAAGGCTTAAGGAGCCGCTATGAACTCCAGTCGACCTTATCTGGTCCGCGCGCTCTACGAGTGGATTGTGGACAACGATTGCACCCCGCACATGCTGGTCAATTCCGAGTATCCATCGGTGCAGGTGCCTCAGGGTTTTGCCAGTGACGGACAGATTGTCCTGAACGTTTCCCCGGCAGCCGTGCGTCATCTGCACATGGACAACGAGGCCGTCAGTTTCGAAGGGCGCTTCGGTGGCGTTCCACATACGCTGTATGTGCCTATCGCATCGATCCTGGGCATTTATGCTCGGGAGAATGGTCAGGGCATGGTGTTCGATATGGACTCGCCTCTGGAAGACGAGGACGAGATCGAGCCGGATGATGATGTTCCACCACCCGACGGCGAGCCGCCGCGCCCCAGCGGTCGACCCAGTTTGAAAGTGGTGAAGTAATAAAAAAGGCGATCCGAATGGATCGCCTTTTTTATGTGCGCCCGGTGGATCTATGTCGTATACGGAATCCGTGAACGACGATGAGGCACTGTGCCCCAATGCCAGTCAGTTAAGCGCAACCCTGTAGGAGCGAGCTTGCTCGCGAAAGCGGTATATCAGGTGACATCAATGTTGACTGTACCGCCGTTTTCGCGAGCAAGCTCGCTCCTACAGGGTTCGGTGTCTTAACGCAAAACCCGACTGAGCAACTGCAGCTTGCGGCTCCCGACACAGGTATACTGCCGCCTTTCGTGGCTCGCCTAACGGGCCCGACTCTTTGAGCATCACCCGGAGCTTTCATGACTTCCCCGACACAACCGCCGGTTGCCGACGCTTTGAGCGACGACCAGGCAGACCTGCCAGACAGCGTCGACTCCAGCGCAGACAGCGAAACCAAAGCGGCGATTCCAGCGTTCAAGTTTCCGTTCAAACCGGGTGAATTGGCCGCGGCGAAAAATGCCAGCCAGCCTTGGTACAAGAACGGCGCCAAGAATGGTCACACCAAGACCCCGGGTGCAGCGCCTCCTGGCACTCGTCGTTCGATGGGTAAGCGCTGATCGTTGATCTTCTGCCATAGACGGCGGTGCCTGATCTGTCGTCTTCGCGAGCAAATCGGATCGCCGCACCGCCGCTCCCACAGTGGTTCATCGTCGTTCACAGATTCGGTGTACGACAAAAATCGACTGTAGGAGCGAGGCTTGCCCGCGAAAGCGATGTCAGATTGGAACCGGCTCCCGACGGACCACATACATCCCGGCACTTTCATACAAGCGCTGCGCCCGAAGATTGTTTTCCAGTACCTTCAAATCCACAAACCCTTCCCGGCGTTGCTGAAACACGTTGAAAGCATGTAGCAGCAGCGCGCGGCCAAGTCCGAGGCCTCGAGCGCGCGGATGCACCACCAGGCTCTTGATGTAAGCGCTGGTCCAGCATTGGGCGACGCCGATGACACCTTCGGCATCCAGGGCGACGAAGCACAGGGACGGATCGTATTCAGGATCGGTTTCGAAACGCTGTTGCCAGACTTCCAGCGCCGGTACGCGACCGCTACCTTCCAGATACCCCAGCTCCATCAAGTGATGAACGGCTTCGGCCAGTTCGGGACGGTACTCGGTCAACTCAATGCCATTTGGCCAAGTGAAAGGCGGCACATCCTCAGCGAGGTTGCGCCGCATCAGAAAACAAAAGTTCTCGGCCACACTCAGTGACCTTGTTCGGCGACGGCCTTGGCCGCCGCGATCAGGCATTTGGTCAGTTCCGGCGAGGAGAATTTGGTCAGCACCGCGTTGGCCCCGGCCAGTCGAGCCTTCTCACTGTTCATCGCGCTGTCCAGCGACGTATGCAACAACACATAGATGTGCGCGAAGTCCGGCGTTTCGCGCAATGTGCGAGTGAGGGCATAGCCGTCCATTTCCGACATTTCGATGTCCGAGACGATGAGGTTGATTTGCTGAGCGGTGCCTTGCAGCTCCAGCAGGCAGTCGATGGCTTCCTTGGCGCTGCGAGCGGTGTGGCATTGCAGGCCGAGGTTGCGCAGGGTGTGCACCGATTGTTGCAGGGCGACCTGGCTGTCATCGACCACCAGAATTCGCGCGTTGCCGAGTACTTCGGCGTCTTCCATGCTCAATTCGGTGGGGGCCGTTTCGATCTGCGCCGGCGCGATGCCATGGATGACCTTTTCAATGTCCAGCACCTGTACCAGCGTGCCGTCGACCGAGGTCACGCCGGTGATGTACGAACGCAAACCGCCGGAGCCGAAGGGCGGTGGACGGATGTCAGTGGTCAGGCAATGGACGATTTTGCTCACTGCCTGCACGTGCAGCCCCTGCTTGGAACGGCTGACGTCGGTGACGATCAGGCAACCACCGTTCGGGTCTTCCAGCGGCCGCTCGCCGATGGCGCGGCTCAGGTCGATCACTGACAACGACGCGCCGCGCAGGGTGGCGATGCCTTTGACGTGGGGGTGCGACTCCGGCAGCTTGGTCAGCGGCGGGCAGGGGATGATTTCGCTGACTTTCAGCAGGTTGATCGCCATTAGCTTGCCGCTGCGCAAGGTGAACAGCAGAAGCGAAAGTGAATCTGCGCGGGCTTTGTTGGAAGACATAAAAACCTTCTGTGAAAAAAGGTGATGGGCGATTGTGACGATCGCCAACAGCTATCGATGCCGGGTTATCGACTTGTCGGAGGCAGGCTTTAGGGGAAATGCCCATTGCCAGCCAAGCGGTGATCCCCTGTGGCGAGGGAGCTTGCTCCCGTTCGGCCGCGAAGCGGTCGTGAAGCCAGCAATGAGGTTCTACTCTGGAAAAAGCGGGAGCAAGCTCCCTCGCCACAAGGGTACGACTTTATCCCGGTGAGACTATTTCATGCCCAACCGCTTGGCCATTCGCCCAAGGTTCGCCCGATCCAGACCCAGCTCCCGCGCCGCGCTGGCCCAGTTGTTCTGGTGCCGTTCCAGGCAAGCACTGATCAGTTGTCGCTGATAATGCTCGGTGGCTTCACGCAAATCCCCTGAAACCAACGCTGCCACCGGCGCAGCAACCACCGGTTCCGGAGTGGGTTCAACGCTGCCATTGGGCAAGTCCAGATCCGCTGCACTCAAACTGAGAATCTTCGGTCGTTGTTTGCAGTTACCCAGCGCCTTCAACGCGCTACGGCCAATCAAGTGCTCCAGCTCCCGCACATTCCCCGGCCAGTCATACGCCAACAAGGCCGCTTGCGCATCGCTGGTCAGGCGCAGGCTGTTGAGGCCCATGCGTGAGCGGTTTTGTTCCAGGAAGTAGCCGCTGAGCAGCAGCACGTCCCGACCGCGATCGCGCAGTGCGGGCACCAGCAGCGGGTAAACGCTCAGGCGATGATAGAAGTCGGCGCGGTAGCGGCCGCTGCGCACTTCCTCGGCCAGGTCACGGTTGGTCGCTGCGATCAATCGCACGTCGACCTGATGTTCCTTGTCCGAACCCAGGCGTTGCAATTGCCCACTCTGTAGCACCCGCAATAATTTGGCCTGCACCGTCAGCGACAGCTCGCCCACTTCATCGAGAAACAGCGTGCCGCCATTGGCCAGTTCGAACTTGCCGCGCCGATCATTCGTTGCGCCGGTGAAAGCACCACGCACATGGCCAAACAATTCGCTCTCCACCAGGGTGTCCGGCAGGGCGGCGCAATTGAGGCTGATGATCGGTTTGTCGGCCCGTGGGGACGCCGCGTGGATGGCTTGGGCCACCAGCTCTTTGCCGACCCCGGTTTCGCCGGTGATCAGCACCGTCAGGTCGCTGCCGCCCACCAGGCCGATCTCTTCCATCAGTCGTTTGTGAGCTTTGCTCTGGCCAATCATTTCGCGGTTCTGTTGGCCGCTGGCCTGACGGTAAACCTCGGCGCGCTGATGTTCGTCTTCAGCGCGATTGGCCAAGCGTTCGATGCGCTCGGCGGCGTTGACCGTGGCGGCGGCGAGGCTGGCGAAGGCTTGCAGGGCGTCCAGTTCGATCGGTTCGAAACGTTCAGGGGCTAGGGCGTCGAGGGTCAGCAAGCCCCACGGACGCTCGTCGATAAACAGCGGGCAGCCCATGCAGTCGTGGACTTCCAGGTGATCGTGAAGACCATCGATCAAGCCGTCATAAGGATCGGGCAAATCACTGTCGGCGGCAAAGCGAGTCGGACCGGGACTGCTGAGCAGCGCGTCGAAGCGCGGGTGTTCGCTGACCTTGAAGCGTCGGCCGAGGGTGTCGGTGCTCAACCCGTCCACGGCCAGCGGCACCAGCCATTCGCCATCGAGTCGCAGCAGGGCCGCGGCGTCGCAAGGGAGCAGGGCGCGCATGGCTTCGAGCAGGCGTCGGTAGCGCTCGCCTTCGGGCAATTCGCGGGACAGGTCGGAGACCAGGGGCAGCAGGGTCGTGAGCAGTAATTTTGCAGTCATAATGACTCCGTGTAGTCGGTAAGACTATAAGGCGTCATGTGTCGATATGACTACCATGTCTTTAACATGTTGATTTATAAGGATTTAATTATTGGCATGGAAACTGATATGTAAAAGTTATTCATATAAAGCCCAGGAGTTGCTCTTAATGCTTAGCGTTCAAGATCGTGCCATCGTCAAGTCCACCGTGCCGTTGCTGGAAAGTGGCGGCGAAGCGTTGATCACTCACTTCTACCGCATGATGCTCTCCGAATATCCAGAAGTCCGCCCGCTGTTCAACCAGGCCCACCAGGCCAGCGGCGATCAGCCGCGCGCCTTGGCCAATGGTGTATTGATGTATGCGCGGCACATCGACCAGCTCGATCAGTTGGGCGACCTGGTGGCCAAGATCATCAACAAGCACGTGGCCCTGCAAATCCTTCCGGAACATTACCCGATCGTGGGTAGCTGTCTATTGCGAGCGATCTCCGAAGTACTGGGCGAAGAGATTGCCACGCCTGAGGTGATGAGTGCGTGGGGCGCAGCCTACGGTCAATTGGCCGAGATCCTGATCGGCGCCGAAGCCAGCATCTACGACCAGAAAGAGCAGGCGCCGGGCGGCTGGCGTGGTGCGCGGGAATTCATCGTGGCGGCCAAGGTCGAGGAAAGCGCGGAAATCACCTCGTTCTACTTCGAACCGGCGGACAAGGGCCCGATTCTCGCGGCAGAGCCTGGCCAGTACATCGGCATGAAACTGATCCTCGAGGGTGAAGAAATTCGACGTAACTATTCGCTGTCGGCGCTGGCTAACAAGGGCCAGTACCGCATCAGCGTCAAGCGCGAAACCGGTGGCCGCGCCTCCAACCATTTGCACGATCAACTGCACGTCGGCGCGAGCATCCTGCTGTTCCCGCCAGCGGGCGACTTCACCCTGACCGCCAGCGACAAGCCGCTGGTGCTGATCAGTGGCGGCGTCGGCATCACCCCGACGCTGGCGATGCTCGAAGCGGCGCTGGCGACCGAGCGGCCGGTGCACTTTATCCACTGCGCGCGCAACGGTAGCGTGCATGCTTTCCGTGACTGGATCGACGGCCTGGCCGAGCGTCATCCGCAGCTCAAGCGTTTCTATTGCTACGACGAAGACGATGGCGTCAGTCCGGCGGCGGACAAGGTTGGTCTGTTGAGCCAGGAGCAACTCGGCGAGTGGATGCCGGAACAGCGCGATCTGGATGCGTACTTCCTGGGGCCTAAAGGCTTCATGGCGGCGATCAAGCGTCACCTCAAGGCCTTGGGTGTGCCGGAGAAGCAAAGCCGTTACGAGTTCTTTGGGCCGGCTGCGGCACTGGAATAACTGTTTGGGCGGTTCCTGAGGCCGGGTTGGTGTTTCGTTTATTTGCGAAGCACCGACCCGGCCTTTTTTGCATTTGGCTAGCACCCGACCAGAGGCCAAGTATGAGACTGTCTGCCCGATTGACGGATAATACGTAAAAGTCCAGTATGGAATTCTAAGTACAAAAAAGCGTGCATTCTGTTTTAGTTTTTTCTTCTGTCTTGCCAAACCAACAACAACCCGCGAGAGAACGAATATGAAGAAATTCCCCCTCATCACCGGTCTGGCCCTGAGCCTGTTGGCGTGCAGTAGCGTGTTCGCCGCCGAGAAAAATCTGCGCATCGGTATCGAAGCGGCTTATCCGCCGTTCGCTTCCAAAACCCAGGAAGGCAAAATAGTCGGTTTCGACTACGACATCGGCAATGCCTTGTGCGCGCAGATGAAGGTCAAGTGTGAGTGGGTCGAGGGCGAGTTCGACGGTCTGATTCCTTCTTTGAAAGTAAAGAAAATCGACATGGCGCTGTCGTCCATGACCATCAATGAAGACCGTAAGAAATCGGTGGATTTCACTCACAAGTATTACTTCACTTCATCGCGTCTGGTGATGAAGGACGGCGCCGTAGTGGATGACCAATACGCCAGCCTCAAGGGCAAGAATGTCGGCGTGCAGCGCGCAACCACCACCGACCGTTTTGCTGCCGAGGTTTTCGAACCGATGGGCGTCAACGTCAAGCGCTACGCCAACAACGAAGAAATCTACATGGATCTGGCAGCCGGTCGCCTCGATGCGATTTTTGCCGACACCATTCCATTGAATGACTTCCTGTCGATGCCGCGTGGCAAAGGCTACGCGTTTGTCGGGCCGGAGTTGAAGGATCCGAAATACGTGGGTGAGGGCGCCGGGATTGCCGTGCGCAAGGGCAACGCGCAGTTGGTGGCGGATCTGAACAAGGCGATCGACGAGATTCGCGCCAATGGCGAGTATCAGAAGATTTCGCAGAAGTATTTCAAGTCGGATATCTACGGCGATTGATAAATCGCCTTCGCGAGCAAGCCCGCTCCCACATTCGATCGCATTTCTTCAGGAAGAACTCGATCAACTAATGTGGGAGCGGGCTTGCTCGCGAAGGGGCCCTATCAGGCTGTACACATCTCAGGGCTCAACCCTTCAATTCTTTCAAATGCTTGTACACCGTCGCCCGCCCCATGTTCAGCACATTGGCCACATAGTTGGAGGCGCTTTTGCCTTTGAAGGCGCCTTCGGCGTGCAGCGCCAGCACCAGTTCGCGTTTGTGGTCGCGGGTCAGCACGTTCAGGCTCAACTGACGCTCGCGTAGCCAGGCGTGCAGAAAAGTATTGATCCGTTCCTGCCAGTCATCACGAAACAGTGAGTCCGGTTGCGGAATCAGCTTGGTCGGCGACAGGAACAAATCCAGCGCCGCTTTCGCGTTTTCGAACAGCGAGATATTCAGGTTGATGCACAGCACCGCCAGCGGACGACCTTCGTTGTCTCGCAGGACAGTGCTGAGACTGCGAATCTTCTGGCCATCCCAGTTGAGCTTTTCGTACGGCCCGATGTTTCGTTCAGTGACGTCTTCGCTGAGCATGTCTTCCAGCGAGGAGTCGTCGCCGATTTCCCGTTTGGACAGGTTGTTGGCGATGTAATCGACTTTCTGCGTGCGCAGGTCGTGCAGCACCACCTCGGCGTGAGGGAAGAACAACGTGGCGATCGCATCGGCAATCGCGCGGAAGTTGTCCATGGACGTAGCGTCCAGGGCCGAGTCTTTTTCAGGTGCGTTCATACAGTGGAACTCCAGGCAGCGTCAGCGCCCCGTTAAAAAAGGGACGCTGGAAGTTTGCCGCAATCGTGTGGACACGTCACCTGAGAGGCAGGATCAGGATCAACCCAGGCGGGCGGGGGAGAGCATCTCGGCGTCCAGGCCGAAACGGATGAGCTGCTCCGGCAAGGCTTCGCCGCGTACCAGTGCAGCGCTGGCCTGGCCCATGGCTGGCGACGTCTGGATGCCATAGCCGCCTTGCGCAGCGACCCAGAACAGCCCCGGCACCTGCTGATCGAAGCCGGACAGCAAATCCCCGTCACGCACGAAACTGCGCAGGCCGGCCCAGGTGCGGGTCGGGCGGCGGATGGTCAGGGTGGTGGCTTCTTCGATCTGATAGATGCCCATGGCGATGTCCAGCTCTTCGGGCTGCACATCGTGCGGTTCTACCGGGTCGGCGTTGGCCGGTGAGCCGAGGAACATGCCGGCGTCGGGTTTCATATAGAAGGATTCATCGAGGCTGACCAGCATTGGCCAGTCATGGATGTCCAGGCCGTCGGGGCCGGCGAAGATAAAAGCTGCGCGGCGCTTGGGTTGCAAGCCCAGCGGTCGGGCGCCGGCCAGCTCGCCAATCTTGTCGGCCCAGGCACCGGCGGCGTTGATAATGATCGGGGCGCTGAAGGTCTGGGTGTTGGTTTGAACCTGCCATTGCCCTTCGGCATCACGGCTCAGGCTCAGTACCTCGCTATCGGTATGGACCTCGCCTTTATTGCGTCGGATACCGCGCAGATAGCCCTGATGCAGGGCGTCGGTATCGATGTCGCTGGCGGTTGGATCATAAATTGCGCCATGGACTTTTTCCCGACGCAGGATCGGCAGGCGCGCACAGGCTTCGCTGGCGCTGAGCAATTGCATTTCCGGCACCGTGGCTTTGGCGCTCAGGTATTGGTTGTTCAGTTCGGCCGGGTCACCGGTGAAGTCGACAGTCATCTCGCCACGCGGGGTCAGCAGTGGGTGTTCGCAGAAACCGGGCGGCGGCGCATCGAAGAAGTCGCGGCTGGCCTGGGTCAATGCCCGAACCTGCGGCGTGCCATAGGCGGCGGTGAACAGCGCGGCCGAGCGTCCGGTGGAGTGATAGGCCGGATGGGATTCACGTTCGAGCACAATCACCTGCCCGTGCTGCGACAGCCAGAAACCGGTGGAAGCGCCGGCAATCCCGCCGCCGATGATGATGAAGTCTGCCTGGCTCATGAATGTCTCCTATGAGGGCGCAAATGCCGAAATTGTGGAATTCCCCTGTAGGAGCGAGGCTTGCCCGCGAAGGCGATGTGTCAGTCTCAATATATGTTTACTGATATACCGCCTTCGCGGGCAAGCCTCGCTCCTACAGATTTGCGGTGTTAGCGCTGTAGTTGGTAAAGGGCATTGGCCAGTGCAATGTCTTCCAGGCCCAGGCCGATGGAACGGAAGAACACATGTCGGTCATAGTCTGGGCGCTGGATTCTTTCGCTGAGCAAGTCGGGCAGGTCGCCGACAATTGAACGCTTGTTCCAGCCATGCTGCTCACCGGCAATCAACATTTCGCCGGCCGAACCAGGGGTGGTCTGACGATAGTCGCAGAACACCTGCATGTCATTGAGGCTCTTCGGCGGCACTTCATGGGCGCGTGGGGCATTGGTGCTGATGGAGGTGATCAGCGCCGGTTTGCTTAGACTTGACGGGTCGATCACCGGAACGGCGGACGAGGTGCAGAGCATGATCACATCGGCGTCCTGAATTGCGGCTTCGCAATTGTCGGAAAGGGTCAGGCGTGGATCGAGGCTTTTAAGCTGTGCCAGCGCTTCGAGGTTCTTGCCATTCAGGCTCGGCGAATAAAGGTTGATGCTTTGCCAGTCCCGCAGACCCTTGGCGTAGTGCAGGTGCGCCTGGGCCACCTTGCCGCTGCCGATGATCGCCAGACGTTGGGCCTTCAACGGCGCGAGGGCATCGACTGCCACCGCCGTCGTCGCGGCGGTGCGTGCCGTGGTCAACTCACCGGCATCGCAGAGCAGCAGCGGCTGGCCGGTCTGCATCGACATCAGCAATGTCCAGGCGGTCACCAGCGGGCCTTGCTCGCGCACGATATAAGGCGACGTCTTGACCCCGTATACCCCGTCTTCGACCAGCACGCCCAGGTAGTTGATGAAGTCCCCGGCCCCCTTCGGAAACTCCACCAGCTGTTGCGCCGGTTGCACGGCTTGCCCGACGGCCAGGTCGCGGAACAGTTTGCGCAGGATCTGCGGCACGTTGACTTGCGCCAGCAGTTCGCGGGCCTGGGGTTGGGTAATCACGTAAGGCGTGCTGGGCATGGTCGGCTCCGGGCGCTGAAAGTAAACTAATTTGTCCATTATGGACTTTTAGTTGTCTCGAGCAAGCGCCTGTTGAAAAAAGCCGGACGAAAAAAAAGCGCAGTCCGTTTCCGGCTGCGCCTTTTTCTGAAAGGCCCGCGTTATGGGCGCTTGCGCTCAACCGCCCGCAGCAGATGTGTCGGTGGTGTTTCACAACTGATCTTGCGACCCAGCAACGCCTCGATAGACGGTAGCTGGTAGGAATCATCTTCACCGGCAAAGCTGATGGACACGCCATCCGCGCCGGCACGGCCAGTACGACCGATGCGGTGCACGTAGTCGTCCGGGACTTCCGGCAAGGTGAAGTTGATCACGTGGCTGATACCGTCGATGTGAATGCCGCGACCGGCAACATCGGTGGCCACCAGCACTCGGATCTTGCCTTCGCGGAAACCTTCCAGCGTCTTGATGCGCTTGTGCTGCGGCACATCGCCAGACAGTTGCGCCGCGTTGACGCCGTCGCGTACCAGGCGTTCTTCGATGCGCCGCACTTCGTCCTTGCGGTTGGCGAAGACCATTACCCGTTCCCAGCCGTTATCGTTGACCAGGTTATAGAGCAGTTTGTATTTGTCGGCACCGGCCACCGCGTAGATGTGTTGCTCGACGTTTTCGCTGGCCACGTTCTGCGCTTCGATCTCGACGATCGACGGGTCGGTGGTCCATTGTTTGGCCAGGTTCATCACGTCGTCGGTGAAGGTCGCGGAGAACAACAGCGTCTGGCGCTCGTTCTTCGGCGGAGTCTGGCGAATGATCTGACGCACTTGTGGGATGAAACCCATGTCGAGCATCCGGTCGGCTTCGTCCAGCACCATGACTTCGACCATGTCCAGGTGGACATCGCCGCGCTGGTTGAAGTCGAGCAAACGGCCCGGCGTGGCCACGAGGATGTCGCAGTGACGGGCTTCGAGGTGCTTGAGTTGCTTGTCGAAATCCATGCCGCCAACAAACGTCATGACGTTGAGGCCGGTGTACTTGGTCAGGTCGGCCGCGTCTTTGGCGATCTGCACCACCAGTTCCCGGGTCGGGGCGATGATCAGTGCCCGCGGCTCACCCATGTAGCGCTCTTTGGGCGGCGGGGTTTGCAGCAGCTGAGTGATGATCGAGATCAGGAACGCGGCGGTTTTGCCGGTGCCGGTCTGGGCGCGACCGATGGCGTCTTTGCCCGCGAGGGTGAAGCCGAGCACCTGCGCCTGGATCGGCGTGCAATACGGAAAGCCCAGGTCCTGAATGGCGTGCATCAGTTCGGGGGCGAGTTTGAAATCGTGGAAGCGGGTTTTGCCTTCCTGGGGTTCGACCACGAAGTCTTCGAGCTTCCAGGGAATAACCGGCGCTTTTGGCTTTGGTTCGCGACGCGGTTTTGCCGGTTTCGGGGCTTCGCTGCGCGGCTGCTCAGAGGCGATGGCCGGGGCTGCGGGGGCGGTCGGTGTGGTCACCGGCTCATGCTTCGGTACCGCTACGGTTGCGGTCCGGCCAGGCTGATTACCGTCGGTGCGGTGGCTGGGAGTATGAGAAGGAGCGCTGGAGACTGGCGCGAGTTGCTCAGTCTCGCTTTTACCGAACATTTTCTTGAGTGCTTTGAGCACGGTCATCTCATCAATTGGTTAAGGAATATACGCCGGGCAGTGTAATGCAAGAATCGGGCGCGGCGTAGTGGGATGGATCAATGGGCAGCTTTTAGCGCAAACGCTCGGCGAGCCACACGCCGATGTCACGAATTTCTTCGGGTAACACTTCGTGGCCCATTGGGTATTCCTGCCATGTCACGGTGACACCATGTTGCTTTAAATACTCGTAGGCGGTCCGGCCCATGGAGTTTTGAACCACGTCATCGTACTGGCCGTGCAATGACAGCACCGGAATGCGTTGCTGGCTGGCGGAAAGCTCCAGTTCATCGCTGAAGGTCGGCGCATAAGTCGAGAGCGCAAGTACGCCTCCCAGCGGTCCCTGCCATTTCAGAAAAGCCGTGTGCAATACCACGGCGCCACCTTGGGAAAACCCGGCGAGAAAGATGCGCGAGGCGTCTATTCCGCTGGTCTTCTGCTCTTCGATAAGCTCAATAACCCGTTGCGCGGACGCTTCCAGCTGCTCACGGTTGATCGCGCGTGCCGGGCTCATGGCCAATATGTCGTACCAGCTTGGCATTTCGTAGCCACCATTAATGGTGACGGCGCGGGTCGGTGCCTGGGGCAAAACGAAGCGGGTGGTCAACAGGATTTCCTGCAGCGCTTCAGCCACCGGCAGGAAATCGTAGCGGTCGGCGCCCAGCCCGTGCAGCCAGATTACGCAGGCGTCTGCGGGCTTGACGGGTTGCAGAATCAAGGGCTCGGTCATGGGTGCTCCATATGTGTGCGTGCGTTCTCATTTAAGTGCGAGCTTTGAGTGCGCGTCTGGTTGATCAGTTAAGAAGATGTCGCAAGGCTGAAAGTTTTGCTATTGACCTGTCGCTTAATCGCTTTAGCGAGCGGTCTGGTACGGGCTTTGCTATGGGGAAAGCGGTGCAACTAATCTCATGCCTGGCGGTAACACTATCAGTGTAAGGCTGGTCGTGGGATAGCAAAGAATCCGGTGATGGATGTTCGCCAATGGCCGCTACGGGCTTCGCGAACGTGAAAGGGCTACCGCCCGTTCGGCCGATTGGTGAGATGTGAGTAATCCATGATTGGATTTTTCTCCTACTAGACTCATAGCGACGGTCCTGCGTCGGTTGACCCTAAAAAAAGCCAACAAGGGTCAATTACGCCTCATAAGGGTGCGACAGGGCTCAAGCTCCGACACAACAAGAGCAAAACTGGAGGTTTGAATGAAGATGTTGAAATCCACCCTGGCCGTCGTGACTGCAGCCGCAGTGCTCGGTGTCAGTGGGTTCGCTCAGGCGGGTGCAACCCTGGATGCAGTGCAAAAGAAAGGTTTTGTACAGTGCGGTGTAAGTGACGGTTTGCCGGGTTTCTCGGTTCCGGACTCCACTGGCAAGATCGTCGGTATCGACGCTGATTTCTGCCGTGCTGTAGCCGCTGCCGTTTTCGGTGATGCGACCAAGGTCAAATTCAGCCAGTTGAACGCCAAAGAGCGCTTCACCGCGCTGCAGTCCGGTGAAATCGACATCCTGTCGCGCAACACCACCATGACCAGCTCCCGTGACGCAGGCATGGGTCTGAAATTCCCGGGCTTCATCACTTACTACGACGGCATCGGCTTCCTGGTAAACAACAAGCTGGGCGTCAAGAGCGCCAAAGAGCTGGATGGCGCGACCATCTGCATCCAGGCCGGTACCACCACCGAACTGAACGTTTCCGACTACTTCCGCGGCAACGGTCTGAAATACACCCCGATCACCTTCGACACCTCCGATGAAAGCGCCAAGTCGCTGGAATCCGGTCGTTGCGACGTACTGACCTCCGACAAGTCCCAACTGTTCGCCCAGCGCAGCAAGCTGGCCTCGCCGAAGGACTACGTGGTTCTGCCGGAAACCATTTCCAAGGAGCCGCTGGGCCCGGTCGTGCGTAACGGCGACGACGAGTGGCTGGCTATCGTGCGCTGGACTGGCTACGCCATGCTCAACGCTGAAGAAGCAGGCATTACTTCGAAGAACGTCGAAGCCGAAGCCAAAGCCACCAAGAACCCGGACGTGGCTCGTATGCTGGGCACTGACGGTGAATACGGCAAAGACCTGAAAGTGAAGAAAGACTGGGTCGTGCAAATCGTCAAGCAAGTGGGTAACTACGGCGAAGTGTTCGAGAAGAACCTTGGCAAGAGCACTGCGCTGGAAATCGACCGCGGGCTGAACGCCTTGTGGAACGCTGGCGGCATTCAATACGCACCACCAGTGCGCTGATGGTTCTATCACCCGGTGGGCCAACCACCGGGTGATGTTCTGTTCCATTATTTCCGGGGCACTTCATGCAAAATTCAATCGGCGCACCAAAGCAGAGGCTCAGCCTCAGCGATCCACGAGTGCGTGCGTGGGTATTTCAGATCATCACGATTGTCGCGGTGGTCTCGCTGGGCTGGTTTCTGTTCGACAACACGCAAACCAACCTCCAGCACCGGGGCATTACCTCGGGTTTCGACTTTCTTGAGCGCAGCGCCGGTTTCGGCATCGCTCAGCACCTGATCGACTACACCGAATCGGACAGCTATGCCCGGGTGTTTGTCATCGGCCTGCTCAACACCCTGCTGGTCACCTTTATCGGTGTGATCCTGGCGACGATCCTCGGTTTCATCGTCGGTGTGGCACGGCTGTCGAAGAACTGGATCATTGCCAAGCTGGCGACAGTTTATGTGGAGGTTTTCCGTAACATTCCGCCGCTGCTGCAAATCCTGTTCTGGTACTTCGCGGTGTTCCTGACCATGCCAGGGCCACGTAACAGCCATAACTTCGGCGATACCTTCTTCGTCAGCAGCCGTGGTCTCAACATGCCGGCAGCGTTGGCGGCAGACGGATTCTGGCCGTTTATGGCGAGCATCGTCGTGGCCATCGTCGCGATCGTTCTGATGTGCCGCTGGGCCAACAAGCGTTTCGAAGCGACCGGTGTACCGTTCCACAAATTCTGGGTCGGCCTGGCGCTGTTCCTGGTGATCCCGGCGCTGTGCGCCTTGATCTTCGGCGCTCCGCTGCATTGGGAAATGCCACAGCTGCAAGGTTTCAACTTTGTAGGCGGCTGGGTGCTGATCCCGGAACTGCTGGCGCTGACCCTGGCCCTGACGGTGTACACCGCAGCGTTTATCGCCGAGATCGTGCGTTCAGGCATCAAGTCGGTCAGCCACGGCCAGACCGAAGCAGCCCATTCGTTGGGATTGCGCAACGGTCCGACCCTGCGCAAGGTGATCATCCCGCAAGCCCTGCGCGTGATCATTCCGCCGCTGACCAGCCAATACCTGAACCTGGCGAAGAACTCCTCGCTGGCGGCCGGTATCGGTTATCCGGAAATGGTCTCGCTGTTTGCCGGTACGGTGCTGAACCAGACCGGGCAGGCGATCGAAGTGATTGCCATCACCATGAGCGTGTACCTGGCGATCAGTATCAGCATTTCCCTGCTGATGAACTGGTACAACAAGCGCATTGCGCTGATCGAGCGGTAAGGAAGAGCGCATGACGACTCATACTTTCAAACCCGACATGCCACCACCGAGCAGCAGCATCGGTATCGTGGCGTGGATGCGGGCGCACATGTTCTCCAGCTGGATCAACACCCTGCTGACGCTGTTCGCGTTCTATCTGATTTACCTGATAGTTCCGCCTATCGTGAGCTGGGCGATTCTAGACGCCAACTGGGTCGGTACCACCCGCGCCGACTGCACCAAGGAGGGCGCCTGCTGGGTGTTTATCCAGCAGCGCTTCGGCCAGTTCATGTATGGCTACTACCCGGTGGACTTGCGCTGGCGCGTTGACCTGACCGTGTGGCTGGCGGTGATCGGCGTGGCGCCGTTGTTCATCTCGCGCTTCCCGCGCAAGGCGGTCTACGGGCTGAGCTTTCTGGTACTGTATCCGATCATTTCCTACACCTTGTTGCACGGTGGCTGGTTTGGTCTGACCGAAGTGCCGACCAGCCAGTGGGGCGGCCTGATGCTGACCCTGGTGATCGCGACTGTCGGTATCGTCGGTGCACTGCCACTGGGTATCGTTCTGGCCCTGGGCCGGCGTTCGAACATGCCGGCGATTCGCGTGGTCTGCGTGACCTTTATCGAGTTCTGGCGCGGCGTGCCGTTGATCACGGTGCTGTTCATGTCTTCGGTGATGTTGCCGTTGTTCCTGCCCGAAGGTATGAACTTCGACAAACTGTTGCGGGCGCTGATCGGCGTGATCCTGTTCCAGTCGGCCTACATCGCCGAAGTGGTGCGTGGCGGTCTGCAAGCGATCCCCAAAGGTCAGTACGAAGCGGCTGCGGCGATGGGCCTCGGTTACTGGCGCAGCATGGGCCTGGTGATTTTGCCGCAAGCCCTGAAGCTGGTAATTCCCGGTATCGTCAACACTTTCATTGCGCTGTTCAAGGACACGAGCCTGGTGATCATCATCGGCCTGTTCGACTTGCTCAACAGCGTCAAGCAAGCCGCCGCCGACCCGAAATGGTTGGGCATGGCCACTGAAGGCTATGTGTTCGCGGCCCTGGTGTTCTGGATTTTCTGTTTTGGTATGTCCCGCTACTCCATGCATTTGGAACGTAAGCTGGACACTGGCCACAAGCGTTAGGAGCGTAGTTTATGAGTGAAGCGATCAAACAGCCTGTGAGCCCTGAAGGCATTATTCAGATGCAGGGCGTGAACAAGTGGTACGGCCAGTTCCACGTGTTGAAAGACATCAACCTGAACGTCAAGCAGGGTGAGCGTATCGTTTTGTGCGGCCCGTCGGGTTCCGGCAAATCCACCACCATCCGTTGCCTCAATCGTCTGGAAGAACACCAACAGGGTCGCATCGTGGTCGATGGCGTGGAACTGACCAACGACCTCAAGCAGATCGAAGCGATCCGCCGTGAAGTCGGCATGGTGTTCCAGCACTTCAACCTGTTCCCGCACCTGACCATCCTGCAGAACTGCACGCTGGCACCGATGTGGGTGCGCAAGATGCCCAAGCGCAAGGCCGAGGAAATCGCCATGCATTACCTGGAACGCGTACGCATTCCGGAGCAGGCGCATAAATACCCAGGGCAACTGTCCGGCGGCCAGCAACAGCGTGTGGCGATTGCCCGTGCCCTGTGCATGAAACCGAAAATCATGCTGTTCGACGAACCGACTTCGGCACTCGACCCAGAGATGGTGAAAGAGGTTCTGGACACCATGATCGGCCTGGCCGAAGACGGTATGACCATGCTCTGCGTGACCCATGAAATGGGCTTCGCCCGTACCGTGGCCAACCGCGTGATCTTCATGGACAAAGGTGAAATCGTTGAACAGGCCGCGCCTAACGACTTCTTCGACAACCCGCAGAACGAGCGCACCAAGCTGTTCCTGAGCCAGATCCTGCATTGATACGGAGATGAGGTTCACAAAACAAACCCGGCCTGGTGCCGGGTTTGTTTTTTGTGACTCAGGAAACGGTGAGGGTTTCATGTTCCTTGTGCTCGGTATATTTGAACCCCCCCCTCAAATCCGCCCCTTCGCCCAAGGCTTTCGCATCGGCGAGCAAATGCGGGTAGCGATCCAGCAGGCGCATGAGTAGCATCAACGCCTTCGGCGCAAGTACTTCGCCGCGCTCGTACCGTGAAAGCGCGTTGTGCCCGCCGCCTGACAGCAGTTGCACCGTTTCTTTTTGCGTAAGGTGCAATTTGCGGCGGATGCGCTTCATCTCTGCACCGATCATTTGCCTGGCAGCAATGACCAGCGCATCACCTGCTTCCCCATAACGCTCTGCACTATCGGGGTCCCACTCGACTTCCCCGCACTGCTGGCATTCCCAGCCAGAAAGATCATCTACACGGCGTTCCATGCCTTTGACACTCAGGGTTTCGCCGCGCCCCTCGAAATGCCTCATTCCCTCACGTGCACCGCAGCTGAAACATTGCTGGGTTTTCATGGGTTTTTCTCCTTGAAAGAGATTACCGGTGGGCCACCGGCAGGGCGGTACATCACCTTGATGTAAATCTCCAGATCTTGTGAGTTGATGTGATACACGTCCTGCCAGATTCGATGATCGTCGTGGCTGGTCATCGATTTGTACAACATCTTGTTTTGCAACTCGAAAACGATCTCTTGCATCTCTCTGATGCTAAAGCCGAGATCCATGCCGGTTTTTACTGCGGTCTTGGTGAATGCTTTTCTTCCGAGTCGCCTGACATCCGTCTTGATCACCGACAAGTTGTAATGGGGTGTGTTCTTTTCCATAAGAAACCGTGAACCCTATTCATAAAATTACCCTTAAAGGGTAATTTTGACTAATCGAAAATTCCGCTCCATTCCCTTCTCTCTGACCGTAGGCGGTTGCCGTCCTACATGAAGCTGACTAACATGTCAGAAAATTCATCCTATGATTGGATGAAAGGGCGAATTCCATGTCAGACATTTCTCCATTAATTAAACGATCCCTGGTTGATCAGGCCCTGGATCAATTGCGCCTGCGCATCAATCAAGGTATCTGGACGGTCGGCCAGCGCTTGCCCACCGAGCCAGAACTGGCGACTGAGCTGGGCATCAGCCGCAATACCGTGCGCGAAGCCATGCGCGTGTTGGCGTTTTCCGGGCTGATCGAGATTCGTCAGGGCGACGGCAGCTATCTGCGTGCGGTGGTCGATCCGCTGGATACCATGAAGGCGCTGTCCCGTTGCACTCAGGAACAGGCTCGGGAAACCCGACACATTCTGGAAGTCGAAGCCATTGGTCTGGCCGCATTACGCCGCACCGATGAAGACCTGGTGGCATTGCGCGAGGCGCTAGGCGTCAGCGGCAGTCACTACCACGGCGATCTCGACACCTACATCGCCTGCGATCTGGTGTTTCACCGTCGGCTGGTGGACGCGGCGCACAACCCGACACTCAGCGAGCTGTATCGCTACTTCTCCAGCATCGTCGGCGCCCACTTGCGCCAGACCCTGAACATCTCACCTCGACGCCAATCAGTGTTCGACCTTCATGTCGAGCTGCTCGATGCCGTCGAGCAACGTGACCCGGAACGGGCCAAAGCCTTGACGAGGCAGTTGATCAATGAACCTTGAAACCGAGAACCCCATGTCCAGCCAGCAGGCCAGCAACAGCAGCATCATTGAGCGCAAGCGCACGGCGGAGCTCGAAGAGCTGTTGATCGACGCCGAGGCCGATGACGAACAGGTTCAGCAAACTCACCCCGTTCTGCGGCGGCCATGGTTGTTGTTACTCGGCCTGATTCTGGTGGCGCTGAATTTACGTCCGGCGTTGTCGAGCATGGCGCCGATGCTCAGCGAGATCTCGAAAACACTGGGGTTGTCGGCCGCTAAGGCCGGATTACTGACGACCTTACCGGTACTTTGCCTCGGCCTGTTCGCGCCTTTGGCGCCGGTGCTGGCGCGACGTTTTGGTGCCGAGCGGGTGGTGTTGGGGATTCTTCTGATGCTGGCCGGTGGAATCATTTTGCGCAGTTCGTTCGGCGAAGTTGGCCTGTTCGCCGGTAGTGTGCTGGCCGGTGCCAGCATCGGTGTGATCGGCGTATTGTTGCCCGGCATTGTCAAACGCGACTTCCCGAAACAGGCCGGGACCATGACCGGTGTCTACACCATGGCCCTGTGCCTGGGCGCCGCCATGGCGGCGGGCGCGACGGTGCCGTTGAGCGAGCATTTCGACAACAGCTGGACACTTGGACTCGGCTTCTGGATGGTTCCAGCGTTGGTCGCGGCAATGTTCTGGCTGCCGCAAGTCGGTCAGAAGCACGGCGCGCATCATGTTGCCTATCGGGTCCGAGGTCTGTTGCGTGATCCGCTGGCCTGGCAGGTGACCTTGTACATGGGCCTGCAATCGTCTTTGGCCTACATCGTGTTCGGTTGGCTACCGTCGATTCTGATCGGCCGTGGTCTGACGCCAACCCAGGCCGGTCTGGTGTTGTCGGGTTCGGTGATTGTCCAGTTGATCAGCTCGCTGGCAGCCCCTTGGCTGGCGACACGCGGCAAAGATCAACGACTGGCGATCGTGATCGTCATGGCAATGACCCTCGGCGGTTTGTTCGGTTGCCTTTATGCACCGATCGATGGCCTGTGGGGTTGGGCAATTGTGTTGGGGTTGGGGCAGGGCGCCACGTTCAGCCTGGCGCTGACCCTGATCGTGCTGCGCTCGCGGGATGCTCATGTCGCGGCCAACCTGTCGAGCATGGCCCAGGGCTTCGGTTACACCCTGGCCTCCATGGGGCCATTCGCGGTCGGCATCGTGCATGACTGGACTGGCGGCTGGAGCGCCGTGGGCTGGATTTTTGGCGTGATTGGCCTGGGCGCGATCCTCGCCGGTCTTGGCGCCGGGCGTTCGCTGTACGTTCAAGTGGCCAGCGAAAGGTCTGAATGACGACTACAAATAAACAACATCCAGCATCGCCGAACCGTCTAGTTGCACCTCGGTGCTCAGGTCGAGCTCGGAGGTGGGCGCGATGACGGTTTCAAGGGTGACCCGACTCGTCAGGTTTTGAATGGCAATCGGGCCGGCGCTGCTACCTGAAGCGTCGGTAAATCCCAAGTAGCTTCTGGCGCCGATAGGAATGGAACGGCTGTTCGAAGAACTCCAGGCCACGCCGCCGGTGGTGGAATCGGTTCGAAAGGTTTGGGACCAGTCATCCACTACGGTGCTGGCGGGCTCGAAGTTCAGTGAATACAGGCCGATTTTATTGCCGCTGCCATCGATATTCAGGCCGTAATAAATCTCGCTGTTGACGATGGCCGAGCCGTCGCGGTTGTCGCGCATGCGCAATGCAAAACGTGCGGGTGCATTGCATTGAATGCGCAGATCAAGCGTCCGGTCACGCAATCGTGTTCGCTTGTCGACGCTCAACTCCTGTCGGGAAATTTTTCCGTAATCGACGAGGCCGTTGTTCGAGAGGCTCGGCATGCAGGCTACAGGAGTGATGATGCCTTTGACTGTCAGGTCGACTGTCGACGCGGCAAGGGCGTTGTGTGTGACGCTGCTCAGCAAAGTTGTCACGAGTACTGCGAAGTGGCGATTCATTCGCGAAAATCCTTTTCATGGATTGGTGGGCCCGTGACGGTCAGTTCAGTGCTCAACGCCGAAACGGCGTAAGGCGCAACGCTGATCAGCGCGGTGGCGGTGAGTGCTGCGAACTGTTTTTTCATCTTGGGGGCTCATGTATTTGAAAGAAGGTTTTTTCAGTCGTCACTGAACCGCCCGCACGGTCTGCGTTGCGAGCGGTTCAACTTTATGTCCTTACAGGTACTTCATTTCAAATGTCATGGAACCGTCGATGGTAATGTCGTCGGTCAAGGTGAGGCCGTCGGTACGAGCGATCCAGGATCTGATTTCCACGTCCATCGAAACGTTTTCCGCGACTAGAGGAACGGTATCGGCTGCAGAGCTGACCGACAGATAATCTTTTGGACTCGCATAATTCTTGTGCCTCCAGCTTACCCCTTGGTTTTCCGACACAATTGCCCTTACGCTATCTCCGTCTGCGACAACGTTCTGAATCCAGAGCATGTAGTAGCCCAGCTTTTCACCTGCCGGAGTCAAACCCATTCCGAAATACCAATGGGCAGTTGTGTTAGGCCGGTTATCGACGGTATGTAACGCGAAGGCTGTTGGTGCGTCACATGCCACATTCAATTTCTTTACGTTCGAAGGTAGTCGCGTCCAACTGGTAGGATTGAGGTCCTTTGCCGGGATCTGACCAAAGTCGACATCACCCCCGCCGGGGAAGCTGGGTGTGCATGCCGACGGCGTGATGGTGCCTCTGACAGTCAAGTCAGTGCTCGACGCCGCCAAGGCATGTGGCGCAATGCTGATCAGCGCGGTAGCGGAGAATGCTGCGAAGTACTTTTTCATTATTTTCACTCACTTTTATGGTTGTTTCCTGACTGGCCCGAGAAGCTTGAGCGCCCCGGGTTCGACAGGATGGGGTGGGTGTTACAGGTAAATAATTTCGATCGTTCCCGCTCCATCCAGATCGACGGCCGTGCTCAAGTCCAGGTTGTTGGTGGGCGCGATCACGGCCTCGACGGTCACGGTGGCGCTGAGGTTCTGGATCAGGACCGGGCCTGCGTGGGTGCCCGCGCTGGCGGTAAAGCCCAGATAACTGTTTTTGCCGATGGGGATCGGGTTGGAACTGGACGCGCTCCAGGCCACGCCGCCCGTGGTGGAATCCGTTCGATAGAGGCGGGCGAAGTGGTCGGCGCTGGCGTCGGCCGGGTCAATGTTCAGGGAGTACAGGCCGATCTTGTTGTTGCGGCTGTCCGTGCCGAGGCCGTAGTAAATCTCGCTGCTGACCGTCGCCGAGCCTGAGCGGTTGTCGTGCATGACCAGCGCGAACGAAGCGGGCGCATCGCAGCCCACCCTAAATGTCAGCGACTTGGGCGGCAGGCGCGTGTTCTTGTCTGTGTTCAGGTCACTTTTTGATAGGGTGCCGAAGTCGACCACGCCGCCATTGGACAGCGTCGGCTCGCAGGCAGCCGGTGCGAAACGGGCACGCAAAGTCACCTCTCGGGTGCGCCCGGCAGCGACGGTATCGAAGACACCGTCAGTCTCCCAGGTCACCGCGTCACGCACCTGCCTCCCTTGCTCTTGCACCCAGGCATTCAACTCAAGCTGCGCCGAGAAACTGCGCCCCTGTAACGGCACGCCAGCCTGCACGGGAACGACCCCGTGCCCGGGTCGCCAGATCAGGTTCGATGCCGTGATGACGGGCGGCTGACCGATACCGGCAATCAGCCCGATCTCAACCGTTTGGCCATCGAGCACCGCATCGCGAATGCGCACCTGATAGCTGCCGCGTTCAGCGAAGTGAAAGCGCTCGGCCGTCGCCGCCATGGCCCGATAAAACAGGCTTATGTCGATGGGTTTTGCACAGCTCAGACTCAGGCTCAGCTGACGCTCACCCAGGTTCCGCTCGGGGGTTGAATCGGGGCGAATGGCACGGTTCATCAGCCCGTAATCGAGCACGGGCTGGCTCAGGTTGAATTGGCATTCGTCGGGCAGCGCCCACGCTGTGGGCATGAATCCGATCAGCGGGGCGAAGGTCATCATCAGATAGCGGTGCAGGTTCATGAAGGCATCCTCAAAGAGCTCGGCACTTGGCGGGGGCGGTTTCGTAATACGCCTTGGTGTCGGCGTCAGCCGGCAGTTCGAAACGCAGTTCGCAGCGGTCAAGCCCCGGAGCGGTTATCCACAGGGCTCGGGAATCGAGAACGTTGGGCAGAAACACCAACCCGCCGTCCTGCACCAAGGTGACGAACTCACCCTCCTCGGTATTCACCGTCGCGCCGCGCGGCAGTGGCGCGCCGTTGCTGGTGGTGACCTTGAGCAATGCGCGGCGGGTCATCGTGATCCCGAACTCGACCTTGTCGACCGCCCCGCGACCGGCAGAAATCACCGCCAGTCCGTTGTTGATATCGGCGTTGCGCGGCAGGGTTTTGGTGTCGACTTCCACTGCGCTGCGACCGTAAGCATTGATTTGGGGGACCACCGCCTGTCCTTGCCAGTCGGTCCAGACCGGGCCGCTCGGCGTCGTGATTTTGATCGCGCCCATCTCGCCCACCGACAGCAGCGCGAAGGTGTCGCGCACTGGATAGGGCGACAACGTCACGCCGCCGCTGTGCAGCACGGCACCGCCGCGAGCACTGGCCTGATAGCTGGAACGTTCGGCATCGGCGCGGGTGTAGTTCAAGTCCAGCTGGCTGTAGCGCGGCAGGAGTGAAACGCCGACGGAGGACTGCACCTGCTTGTCACGGGTGTCATGTTCGACGTCGACCCGGTAACCCAGTTGATCGTTGACCCGCTCGCTCAAGCCCATGCCACTGCGGTACTCGCCAGCGGAACTGCGGGCCCAGGTTCGAGCCCGGCGGCTTTCGCCCAATGGAATGCTGAGGTTCAGGTAAACGCTGTCGTCGCTGCGATGTGCGCCGCTGACTTGCCATTCGGCGGTTGCTGAGACAGACACTCCGCCGATGCTGGTGCCCCATGAAGCCAGGGCGCGGCTGCTGCTTTGCCCGTCGAATGAGGATGACCGGCTCAAGCCGCTGCTGAAGGCCCCCAGCCAAGGGTGTGACCAAGCCAGTGCGGCACTTTGCTGGTCGCGGTAACGGGATTTACTGCTGTCCGATGCGCCCTCGAATACCGCGTCTTCCAGTTCACGGTAGCCAAAGGTCCGGTAAGAGCTTCCTGCATTGAGCGACCATTGCTCGCTCAAACGGTGCGATACGCTCAGGTCAGCCTGCAGCCCCTGACTGGCATTTTTGCCACTGGCGTCAGTGCCTGTCAGTGTGGCTTGAACCTGTGCGACAGGTGAGGGCAGCAGGCCCACGCTTGCGCCCGCCGCACGATAGTCGGCGGCGCCGGTCAGGCCTGCGCTGAGCAGGACTTGCGAAGTTAGTGCGCCGCTCCAGCCGCCACTGATGACCCATGGGTTGCCATCCTGTTCATCGCCGGTATTGCGCACCTGACCGGCCGCCAGCGAATAGCCGGGCGCCGGCAAGCCGATCCCCAGCATCGCGGCAGGAACGGTAAAGCTGCGCTCGCTGCCATCGGCTTCCTTGACCGTGACTTCAACGTCGGAGCGGAGGTTGAGCCTGCGCACGTTGTCGAGTGCAAACGGACCTGCGGGCACTACGGTTGAATGAATCAGTGAACCGTTCTGCCGAATTTCGACTTGCGCCTGGCTGTGGGCAACACCTTCGATGACTGCGCTTTGTCCTTCGACTTGCAGAGCTTGCTCGGTCATCATCTGTACGCCGGTGATCTGCGCTCCGGCCAATACCGGGTTGTAAAGGTTGATCTGACCCGCCTGCAGCACTGCTTCCTGGCTGGCGAAGGTGCGTTGGGCGTACGCTGCCAAATGGGTGGTGCGGGAAACGTCGTCCTGCCAAGTCTGTACCTGACGACTGCGCACGATCCAGTCACCGGCATTGAACCCCAGCTCGGTGTTGGCTGAGGCATAGCGACTCGACTGATCGCCATAACGGCTATGCAAACCGGTGACGTCGTAGTTGAGCAAACCGGCGATGCCACCCGTTTGATAACCCGAGAGATCCCGGGTCGTGGGGCGTATCGCGTCGGTGGGTACGATCAATGACAGGACAAGGCTCGCGGGGTCCGGTTCGATGACAGTCTGCGGTGAGCTGCCCATGAAGTCGTGGCAGCGGCCATCGTCCAGCAGGCGATCGGGCACATTCAGATTGGCCGCATCAAGCAGCGATCGATCGAAGCACAACGCACCTTCGCGAGTGAATGTGACGTCGATCCGGCCTTGACGCTGACCATTGACCATGAGGGTGACCGGGTGTTTTCCGGCTGTGAAGCGCGGTGCTTGCATCAGCGATGTCGCCAGCGCCGGATCGATACCACGCTGCATCAAGGTGTTTTTGTCGAACGATGGCGATAACGAAACATCACCGCGGGCGTCGAGCACCATCAGCGCGTTGGTCAGCAGCAGTGCCAACGAGGCCTGTCGCCGCACCAAGGGAGCACGAACGGCCGCCCGAATAGCGGGCACGGCTTCGCCGTCACGGTAAATCAATACTGTGTTCATGGGGTTCACTTGGTTTATGCCTGCGTGCTGGCCGATATCGCTGTGGCTTCAGGCATGCTCGTGGCAAGGGCTAAACAGCCGTTACCTTGAAACTTCGGCGCTCACGGTCCTTTGGGGCGCGGGGTGTTTTGGTTTCAGGATTTGATGGGCGCTTCATAGTGCGGCACCGCGAAACCGTAGACCGTGGCCGGTTGGAAGCGCACTTGTGTGGCGGCGCCTTCAGCCACCTTCATGCTGATGTGTTCACCCGGTAACACGTAGGTTTTTGGCAGCATCGCGTTGACCTTGGCGGGCAATAATTGCACTTCCTGACCCAGGCGAACCACGTAAGGCGTATCGTTGCGCACGGTGAGTTGACCGTTTTGCAGCGACCATTGCAGATCGGTCCACGGCGTGCGATTAGGCGCCAGGCCTTTGGGGTGAAGGATTAGTGGCAGGTTCTGGCGTACCGTCACGCCCACTCGCGCATGCCCGGGTTCGGTTGCGGTTTTGCCTTGCGGTATGCCTTCAAAGATCACCCGTTTCAAACGTTGGGTGAGCAGCGGTTTCTCCGATTGGAGAATGAACCGCACCAGCTGGGTCTTCGACGCTTCGACCCGTGCCAGCGGCGGCGTTACGAACACCAGCGCTTCGGTATCTTCGGGAATGTTTTCGATGGTGACATGCATCAGCGCCAGCGTGGCATCGGTGTTGGTCACCGAAACGGACGCTTCGCCGTCGGCCTCATTGACGATGACCACCGAAGTGTCTGGCACCATGCCGTCGGCAAGGACACGACCGCAAAGCAGAAAGGCCAGCGTGCCCAGACAGAAACCGAGGCATCGTGCGCCATTGGTAAGGTGCATGGATTAAATCCTTAATGAAGGTGCATGTGAGGGCAGCAGGATCTCGGTTATAGCAGGACACCCTGCTGCTCCTCGATTTAGCGGCTTACAGGTAACGCACGGTCAGGGTCACCGAGCCGTCGATGGCAACTTCGTTGTTTAAGGTCAATCGGTTAGTGGGGGCGATCTCCGCTTGAACATTTAGGTCAGAGGTAAACAATTGGACGGGTATCGGTACCACGGTACCGGTTTGGGCGACCGAGATGATGTTGGTGCGGAACAAATAGGGTTCGTTGTACCAGCTCGAGCCGGCATCTTCAGAACCGATGGTTCTGGCCGGGACGCCATCGGCCACCGGCGACCGTAGACGTAACTGCATGGCACCGAGCTTTTCAGTGCCATTGATCAGCCCCAGACCGTAATCGTACACGCCGTTGTCGTAGTTCGACCCTTCGCGGTTGTCCTTGGTTTCCACTGCCATCAGCGTCGGCGCGTCGCATGTGACGGTCAGTTGCAGGTTTTGTGGCAGCAGTTGCGTTGGCTGGTCAACGTTCAGATCCCGGACGGAGATTTTGCCGAGGTCGACTGTCCCGCTATTGGACAGAGTGGGAGCGCAGGCGCTCGGAGTGATCGTCCCGGTGACGGTCAGGTCAGTGCTGGACGCGGCGAATGCCGACGGCGCTCCGGTCAACAGCAACGCAACGGTCAGAAGGGATAACTGTTTATTCATGTGTTGGTTCTTCCTTGATGAAAGTTTGTTGGCGTTTGTTGGCGTTTTCTGTGTGGACGGAGCGCAATCTATCGGTCGAGGGAACCATGTTGGAATGCAACTAATACGAAAATGGATAGCTTGGTGTATGAAAAGGTGTTGCGGACTTACAGATCGTTTATTTCCGAAGCGCCCTACGTTTGTAATCTTTCCCATGGCGATAGGTAGCCAAAGAGCGTAGGGGATTTCGCTTTGTTTTATGGGAGAAATGTCAGGAACCTGAATTCATTGAGCGATAGAGTCGCGCGGTCAAAAATGGCGGTTGTGAGAGGAATAGGACGGCGTTACTTTCCGCGCATTCCAGTCCTTCAGTAGGAGATATCCGACAGTGCGCGTAGTTATTGCTGACGACCATCCAGTGGTTCGCATCGGGTTGCGTATGCTCATAGATTTGACCAGGACGTGCGTGGTGGTGGGTGAAGCCGATGGCCCGGACAGCCTGTTCGAGCTTCTGTCATGCACACCTTGCGACTTGTTGATTACCGATTTCTCGATGCCAGGTAACCAGCAGGCCGATGGGCTGACGATGTTGAGCGTGGTGCGGCGGCGCTACCCGTCAACGTCAATCATCCTGGTGACGATGTTTGCCAATGTCGTGACGCTGAGAGCGGCGTTTACCCAGGGGGTGATGGCAATCGTTGCCAAGGGCGCCTCCGCGACGGAATTGCCCCTGGCTATCAGGGCCGTGGGCCAAGGGCAGCGTTTCGTCAGCGAGTACTTGCGCGCGGTGCTGGTTCAGGCGGACGCTGAGGCTCAGTCGGGTTCTCCGTCACTGTCAGCCAAGGAACACGAAGTAGTGAGAATGCTCGCCAGTGGGATGACTGTCAGTGAGATTGCCGACCATTTCAAGCGCAGCGTATCGACCATCAGCAAACAGAAAATCATGGCCATGCAGCGGCTGGGCATTTCCACGGATGTGGGCCTTTTTGCCTATGCCCGCGACAGCGGCATGGTGCATTAGGCGCGCATTCCTTCGTTTGCTGGTAATCCTGTTTTGCTCTTTCAAACGTGTTCAGACAAATCGGCCCGATACAGGGCAAATTCGTATTAATTGTATTTTTGGATGCTTTTTTTGGGCTTATATTGCTGCCACTGAAGAGGGCAGTCGGCAATATGGATGTACTTGATGAGTTAAATGCCCATATTGCGCCTGAAAATAAACGAAGTGTCTGATGGGGTTTCAAGGAATGAATAAAAATTTAAGCTATATCGCTGCAGCCGTGTTTTTTGTTGGCGCGGCGAACGTTAAAGCTGCGTCCGGCGTGGACCTGACGGTCAAGGGTGTTATTACACCAGCTGCCTGTGTGCCGCAGTTGTCCAATAGCGGAGTGGTTGATCATGGAAAAATTTCAATAAAGGATCTTAACTACGAGACAACGTTACCCGAAGTTACGTTGCAAATGAGTGTTAGCTGCGATGCCTCTACCTTGTTTGCGATTCAAAGTACCGATAATAGAGAGGGGACTGCCGCTTCTCTCTATCCAAGTCCATCTCTCTTCGGCTTGGGTTTGAGTGCCGATAATCAGAAGCTTGGGTCGTATCTTTTGACGATGGACAATGTGTTGGCTGACGGAATAGCACACCCACTCGTGGAGTCGTTCAATGGCACTACCTGGTTCAGTGCGTCGGCTGGCACAGCCTGGCAGCCCGGCTGGATGAGGACGGTGGGTGCTCGAGGGAGTTCTGGTACGACGCCGGTAGCAGTCCAGAACCTGGTGAGTGACGTCGTGATTGCGACGACGATCAAAAAACCGACCATGACCACAGAAGAGATCCCGTTGGACGGCAGCGCAACCCTGAGCATCGTCTACCTGTAATTTGGCTGGGCATCATTTGGCGTTGGGACACTATTTTTTTGGTGAATGGCCATAGTCTTTCGGGCATTCGCGAATTATGGTGCAAGTCTACTGACAGTATTTGCGAAGCCTGCCCATGAGTGATGCCCACAACGCCTTGATCACCCGGTTCTACCAAGCCTTCCAGCGGCTGGATGCCGAGGCCATGAGCGCCTGCTACACCGACGATGTGGTGTTCAGTGATCCGGCATTCGGCGAATTGCGCGGGCGAGATGCCGGCGACATGTGGCGCATGCTCACCACCCGGGCCAAGGACTTCTCCCTGACGTTCGACAACGTGCGCAGCGACGAGCGCAGCGGTGGTGCCCATTGGGTGGCGACCTACTTGTTCAGCCAGACCGGCAATACCGTGGTCAACGATATCCAGGCGCGTTTCGTGTTTCGCGATGGCAAGATCTGCGAGCATCACGACAACTTTGATCTGTGGCGCTGGTCGCGTCAGGCGCTGGGGTTCAAAGGGCTGTTGTTGGGCTGGACGCCGGTGGTGAAAAACGCCGTTCGTGCTCAGGCGCTGAAGGGGCTGAAGGCATTCCAGGCCAGTCGCTGATAAGATCGCGGCTTGTTTCCTACAAGCCTTGATCGTCACGTGAACACCTCGAGCGAATCGTCCGTCATTGCCGCCGAACCGCCGCTGCCCGTCAGCAAACCCTGGTTCGTCTACCTCGTTCGCGCGGCCAATGGTTCGCTCTATTGCGGGATCAGCGACGATCCCGTCCGCCGCTTCGCCACTCATCAGAGTGGCAAAGGCGCGCGCTTCTTCCTGTCGAGCCCGGCCGTGGCGCTGGTCTACACCGAAATCTGCCGCGACAAAAGCGAAGCACTGCGCCAGGAACGCTTGATAAAAAAACTCAAGAAAAGCGCCAAGGAATGTCTGGTGGCGAGCGCGGCTGCGGGCTTATTAATCTGACTGATAAGCGCCCATCAGGCAGATGGGTAGGCCGCTTGCGGATTGCGCGCTAAGCTGCTGACTCCTTATCCGAGCGGCGAGCCGAGCATGTCCGAGTTGATTCTGCACCATTACCCGACGTCCCCTTTCGCCGAAAAGGCCCGCTTGCTGCTGGGCTTCAAGGGGCTGTCCTGGCGCTCGGTGAATATCTCGCCGGTGATGCCAAAACCCGATCTGACGGCGCTGACCGGCGGCTACCGCAAGACGCCGGTGTTGCAGATTGGTGCTGATGTCTATTGCGACACCGCGTTGATGGCTCGTCGTCTGGAGCAGGAAAAAGCCTTGCCGGCATTTTTCCCGGAAGGCCAGGAAATGATCACCGCAACCTTCGCGGCATGGGCCGATTCGGTGGTGTTCCAGCATGCGGTCAGCCTGGTATTCCAGCCGGCATCGGTGGCAGTGCGCTTCGGTAAATTGTCACCGGAAGCGATCAAGGGCTTCCTGGCTGATCGCGCCGGTTTGTTCAGCGGTGGCAGCGCCACACGGTTGGCGGCCGAGCAGGCCCGGCATCAGTGGCCAACGATCATGGCGCGTCTGGAGCAGCAGCTTCAGCGCGAACAAGGCGACTTCCTGTTTGGCGAGCCGTCGATTGCCGACTTTGCCTTGGCTCACTCGCTGTGGTTTCTCAAAGCAACGCACGTGACCTCACCGTTGGTGGATGCTTATCCGGCTGTTTCAGCGTGGTTTGGCCGGGTGATGGGCTTTGGTCATGGTGCATTCAGCGAGATGACTTCTGAGGAAGCGCTTGAAGTCGCGCGCAACGCCACGCCGGCTGCGTTGCCGGATGAGCAGTTCGAGGAGCCGAACGGGTTCGAGGTTGGCCAGCCGGTGGTGATCGCAGCGACCGATTATGGGGTTGATCCCGTGGCGGGTGAGTTGTTGTTTGCTGGCAGCGAAGAGTTGATTTTGCGTCGTGAAGACGAGCGAGCCGGCGTCGTGCATGTGCACTTTCCGCGGTTCGGGTTTCGCATCGAAGCGTGTTGATCTCTTGTAGGAGCGAGCGGTGCGGCGATCCGACTTGCCCGCGAAGAACGATAACGCGGTATATCTGTTACACCGCGTTATCGTTCTTCGCGGGCAAGCCTCGCTCCTACAGGTTTTTGTATTTACTTCAATGCAGCAAGAACCTTGTCGGGGTCATACCCGCGAATCAGCGTCCCGTTCACATCGATCAGCGGAATCCCGCGTCCTCCCAGCGCCTCGTAGGCTTTACGCGCCAGAGCATCCTTCTCGATATCGAATTCCTTGTACGGAATGCCTTTCTGGTCGAGAAAGCGCCGGGTCAGCTTGCAGTAGCCGCACCATTCGGTGGCGTAGAGCACGACGTTGGCCTTGGCCTGGGTCTGTTCAGACACCCCTTGGGAGGGGTGGAACACCCGCTCGATCTTGCCCCAGTTCTGGTAAACAACGACCACCAGCAAGATCAGCAGGCATTTCTTCAACACGCCGCCGAGCATCAGTTGCGTCGCTTGAGCTGGTCGGTCAATTGGGTCGGCAGGCCTTTGATAATCAGCGTACCGGCTTCTTCGTCGTATTCGATCTTCGAGCCCAGCAGGTGCGCTTCGAAGCTGATGGACAAGCCCTCGGCACGGCCGGTGAAGCGGCGGAACTGGTTCAGGGTGCGCTTATCCGCCGGGATCTCAGGCGACAGGCCATAGTCCTTGTTGCGGATGTGATCGTAGAAGGCTTTCGGGCGCTCTTCGTCGATCAGCCCGGACAATTCTTCCAGGCCCATGGGCTCGCCCATTTTTGCCTGGCTGCTGGCGTAATCCACCAAGGTCTTGGTCTTTTCGCGTGCGGACTCTTCCGGCAGGTCTTCGCTTTCGACGAAGTCACTGAAGGCCTTGAGCAAGGTACGGGTTTCGCCGGGGCCGTCGACGCCTTCCTGGCAGCCGATGAAGTCGCGGAAGTACTCCGATACCTTTTTGCCGTTCTTGCCTTTGATGAACGAGATGTACTGCTTGGACTGCTTGTTGTTCTGCCACTCGGAGACATTGATCCGCGCTGCCAGGTGCAACTGGCCAAGGTCCAGGTGTCGCGAAGGAGTCACGTCCAGCTGGTCGGTCACTGCCACGCCTTCGCTGTGGTGGAGCAAGGCGATGGCCAGGTAATCGGTCATGCCTTGCTGGTAATGCGCAAACAACACATGGCCACCGACCGAGAGGTTGGATTCTTCCATCAGCTTTTGCAGATGCTCCACCGCCATCCGGCTGAAGGCCGTGAAATCTTTGCCACCGTCGAAGTATTCCTTCAGCCAGCCGCTGAACGGATGCGCCCCGGACTCGGCATGGAAGAACCCCCAAGCCTTGCCTTGTTTGGCGTTGTAGCTCTCGTTGAGGTCGGCAAGCATGTTCTCGATAGCGCTGGACTCAGCCAGTTCGGAATCGCGGGCATGAAGAACTGCAGGTGTGCCGTCGGGTTTTTTGTCGATCAGGTGGACGATGCAATGACGGATCGGCATGGGCTTCTCGGCTGATTGAGAGAGGAGGGCGTGCTCCCCCGAAAAAGCGCCCAGTGTACCGCAACCACTGGTTTTGGCGTGGTACCAAGGGCAATTCGAAGCTGTCCGACGGACCTTATGCAGTTTTTTGCCGATTTAGAGCAATAAAGCTGACCAAATGGGTAGCTAGAGGCGGATATTTCCCCGTCTCTGTGCTAGTTTTGCCCGGTCTTACGCGAAGTCACTGCGTTAAGCGTGCATTCAGCATTTGTCAGGTCGAACCAAACCCTGATTTCGGTATCTATTACCCCGACTCGTCGTGGTTATGGCCGAGGGTGCCAGATCCAGAAGATCGGGCTCGATGGCTGACACTGCACTCTGCAATCCATATGAATTTGATAGGGAAGGAACATTACATGGCTCTTACTAAAGACCAACTGATCGCCGACATCGCTGAAGCTATCGACGCGCCAAAAACCACCGCGCGTAACGCTCTGGACCAACTGGGCCAAATCGTTGCCGATCAGCTGGAAAACGGCGGCGAAATCACCCTGCCAGGTATCGGCAAGCTGAAAGTGACTGAGCGTCCTGCCCGTACCGGCCGCAACCCTTCGACTGGCGCTGCCATCGAAATCGCTGCCAAGAAAGTGATCAAGCTGGTTGTAGCCAAAGGCCTGACCGACGCTGTCAACAAGTAAGATTCGTTAAAAAAGCCGTGCTCCGGAGCAATCCGGGCACGGTTTTTTTGTGTCTGCGATTTACCCGTAACACCCTATGACCAATGTGGGAGCGGCGGTGCGACGATTCGACTTGCTCGCGAAGGCGGTGTGTCAGTCACTATTGAATTCGACTGACACACCGCCTTCGCGAGCAAGCCCGCTCCCACATCTATGGTTACCCCCTTTTCTGCAATACTGTTTTTGATGCGTGTTTGGCTTGCTTTCATCTATCCGGCGTCTGAGTGGGGCTGTGGCCCCGCGCCTCGATGAGAATCGATGCCCGACGATCCTAATTAGTTGAACGGCCTTTCAGCCGTGTG
>NZ_JAKLSP010000020.1:0-137443 GCF_022014505.1 Pseudomonas sp. PGPR40
AGTGAAACGATGCATCGCCGATGGTAGTGTGGGGTTTCCCCATGTGAGAGTAGGTCATCGTCAAGATTAAATTCCGAAACCCCTATCTGCATCTGCAGGTAGGGGTTTTGTTTTGTCCGCAGGAAAATCTCGCTTGCAGGGTTTCTATGCAACAGCCCGGGGCATGGCTATTATGCGGGCCTCATTGTGAGGCGGGACTTGCATGCTGACGTTGTTAAAGCTTCTTAAGGATGGTCGATTCCATTCAGGTCAGGCCCTGGGTGCTGCCTTGGGCGTCAGTCGTAGCGCTGTATGGAAGCAGCTTCAGCACTTGGAAGCCGAACTCGGTTTATCCATTCACAAAGTGCGCGGTCGCGGCTATCAACTGGCTGTGCCATTGACACTGCTTGATCCTGCGGAAATAAGCGCGCGGGCGTCTTCTTGTGAGTGGCCCATTCTAGTCTTCGATTCAATTGACTCCACCAACGCTGAAGCCTTGCGCTCTATCGAGCGTGGTCAGCCTGCGCCATTTCTGGTGCTAGCTGAACGGCAAACGGCCGGTCGCGGACGGCGTGGACGCAAATGGGTGAGCCCGTTTGCAGAAAACCTCTATTACAGTCTGGTGCTGCGCATTGATGGTGGGATGCGCCAATTGGAAGGCTTGAGTCTTGTCGTTGGGCTTGCCGTAATGCAGGCCTTGCGAGAGCTTGGTGTTTCAGGTGTGGGGTTGAAGTGGCCGAATGATCTTCTGGTGGGGCAGAAAAAGATCGCTGGAATACTGCTCGAATTAGTGGGCGACCCTGCTGATGTGTGTCACGTGGTAATCGGTGTCGGAATCAATGTAAACATGCAGATGACCGATGAGGTTGATCAGCAATGGACGTCCATGCGACTCGAGTCGGGTATGGCGGTTGATCGCAATCATCTGGTTGCGGAGTTAGGGGTGATGCTCCAGGCCTATTTAAATCGCCACCAGGCCGGCGGATTTCCTGCTATCCAGGCGGAGTGGGAGCAAAATCATCTATGGCAGGGGCGGGCGGTGTCGTTAATTGCCGGTGTTAGTCAGATAGATGGTGAGGTGCTGGGTATCGATAGTCAGGGTGCCTTGCGCTTGAAGGTGAATGGTGTGGAGAAGGTCTTTAGTGGTGGCGAGCTCAGCCTGAGGTTGCGTGATGATTCTTGAGCTCGATTGTGGAAACAGTTTCATCAAGTGGCGTGTGCTCGGCAAGGATGTCCGGCGGGTGGTTGGTGAGGGGGTCGTTGATTCGGATCTCGCACTGCTGGAGAGTTTGAAGGGGCTCAAGGGGCTCGCTCTCATGCATTGTCGTTTAGTCAGTGTCAGAACTGCCGAAGAAACCAGTGCGCTGATTTCTCTGCTGGCCGAGGTTTTCGGCGTTTCCGTAGTGTGCGCGACGCCGGCTCGCGAAATGTCCGGGGTTCGAAATGGCTATGAGGAGTTCGAGCGGCTAGGGCTTGATCGCTGGCTTGCAATGCTCGGAGGATTTCATCTGGCTTCGGGTGCTTGTCTCGTGTTCGATTTTGGTACGGCTGTTACGGCTGACTTTATTGCAGGGGATGGTGAGCATCTCGGAGGATTTATCTGTCCGGGGATGCCTTTGATGCGCAACCAGCTGCGTACCCATACCCGTAGAATTCGTTATGGAGATCTTGCTGCCGAGCGCGCTTTGGAGAGTCTCGTTCCTGGGCGTACAACCGTCGAGGCGGTCGAGCGAGGTTGTTTGCTAATGTTGAGAGGGTTTGTCCTGACTCAGCTAGAGTTGGCGCGTAGCTATTGGGGAGAAGATTTCGCAGTTTTCCTGACTGGAGGGGATGCTGATCTGGTCTCTGAGATTGTACCCAAGGCCAGGGTGGTTCCAGACCTGGTATTTGTAGGTTTAGCGATGGCCTGTCCCTTGTCCTGAGGTTTTTATGCGTTGGTTGTTCCTGCTGTTGCTTGTTCTCAATGTGCTCTATTACGTCTGGCACCAACAGGAGGCTCCGCTTCGAGCGAAAGATGTAACCCCTTTGAGTTTGTATCGCGGCTCGCAGCAGGATATTCGTTTGTTGAGCGAGGCAACTGATACGGCTCGAGACAAAGGAAAATCTACGCAGGCGGATAGCAGTTGTCTCTATCTGGGAGGTTCTGCTCGACAGGAAATCGCCCAGGTAATCGAGCGTCGATTGAATGACATGGATATCAAGTTTCAGTCCCTGTCGAAGGACCTCCCCGAATATGCGGGTTACTGGGTGCGCATAGCCCCGGAAAGCCGGCGTTTGCTGGGTGATTCGCAGTTGCAAAACCTTTCTAAAGAATTCAATGAGTTAAAACATAAAATAATGCCATGCGAGGGGGTTGCACCCATCGAATAGTTTGCATAGAATGGCGCCCGCTCCGCAGTGAAGACCTTTAACGGTTGACAGTGCGAAGCGAGGTCAACGCAGCTAAGCTCAGGTTTTTAATGAGAAAAATGCTTGACAGAAGGCTGGCATGATGTAGAATGCCGGCTCGCTTAGGAGGGGTTCCCGAGCGGCCAAAGGGATCAGACTGTAAATCTGACGTCTACGACTTCGAAGGTTCGAATCCTTCCCCCTCCACCATTTTTAGCGAGAGCTGCAAGCCTCGCGGGTATAGTTTAGTGGTAGAACCTCAGCCTTCCAAGCTGATGATGCGGGTTCGATTCCCGCTACCCGCTCCAAGTTTGCAGGTTTTGCAAAGTGTTACGCTCTTGTAGCTCAGTTGGTAGAGCACACCCTTGGTAAGGGTGAGGTCAGCGGTTCAAATCCGCTCAAGAGCTCCATATAACAAGGCAGATATGAAAATATCTGCCTTTGTTTTAATGGCTTGTGGTTGTTCTGTGCTGTTCGCGAGGGTGGTTGTTTGCTCTGGTGTCGGTGGGGCGGTCGAGGTCATTGAGTAAGTTGTTGTAAAGTCTTTTTCGGATCGGCATAATCGTCGGCCTGATTTCGTTTTAGGTCAGTAGCTCAATTGGCAGAGCGACGGTCT
The DNA here is from genome assembly GCF_022014505.1 of Pseudomonas sp. PGPR40. Taxonomy (NCBI): domain Bacteria; kingdom Pseudomonadati; phylum Pseudomonadota; class Gammaproteobacteria; order Pseudomonadales; family Pseudomonadaceae; genus Pseudomonas; species Pseudomonas sp. PGPR40. Next base: position 2,984 of record NZ_JAKLSP010000020.1, read on the forward strand.
CCAAAACCGTAGGTTGGGGGTTCGATTCCCTCCTGACCTGCCAGATTCACCAGGTGTGTCTGGCTTTCTTTTCACAGGATCTTCATAGATGACTCCTAAAGCTGAAGCTCAAGGCTCTCGCTTCGATCTGCTCAAGTGGCTAGTAGTAGTCGCTTTGGTGGTTGTTGGCGTTGTTGGCAATCAGTATTACTCTGCTTCGCCGATCCTGTACCGCGTACTCGCTTTGCTCGTGATTGCTGCTGTAGCTGCCTTTGTAGGTCTGCAGACAATCAAGGGCAAGTCTTTCTTTGTGCTTGTCAAAGAGGCACGCACCGAGATTCGTAAAGTCGTATGGCCAACTCGCCAGGAAACCACGCAGACCACGTTGATCGTTGTGGCTGTTGTTCTGGTTATGGCGTTGCTGTTGTGGGGGCTTGATTCCCTGCTCGGCTGGCTTGTTTCTTTGATCGTCGGCTAAGGGTGTCCCGTGGCTAAGCGTTGGTATGTTGTGCATGCTTACTCCGGTTACGAGAAGCATGTAATGCGCTCGCTCATTGAGCGCGTAAAGCTGGCTGGCATGGAAGATGGCTTCGGCGAGATTCTGGTCCCCACTGAAGAAGTGGTTGAAATGCGCAATGGCCAGAAGCGCAAAAGCGAGCGCAAATTCTTCCCAGGCTATGTGCTGGTGCAGATGGATATGAACGAGGGTACTTGGCACTTGGTCAAGGATACGCCTCGGGTGATGGGTTTCATTGGCGGTACCGCCGACAAGCCAGCCCCAATCACCGATAAAGAAGCAGAAGCGATTCTGCGTCGTGTTGCTGATGGTAGCGATAAGCCGAAGCCGAAGACGTTGTTCGAGCCAGGCGAGTCGGTGCGTGTCAATGACGGACCGTTTGCTGATTTTACTGGCACGGTTGAAGAGGTTAACTACGAGAAGAGCCGGATCCAAGTGGCAGTGCTCATTTTCGGTCGCTCTACTCCGGTAGAGCTAGAGTTCAGTCAGGTCGAAAAGGTCTAGCTGAGCAAGCATCCCAACCCCACAGCCTTAGGCTGTGGGGTTTTGTCGTCACTGGGATAAACGCGCAAGTAACCGGGGAGCCTTTCGAGGCGTTCGAACCCGTAATTGGAGTGCCTCATGGCCAAGAAGATTACCGCTTACATCAAGCTGCAAGTGAAGGCCGCTCAGGCTAACCCAAGCCCACCTGTTGGTCCTGCTCTGGGTCAGCACGGCGTGAACATCATGGAGTTCTGCAAGGCTTTCAACGCCCGTACTCAGGGTCTTGAGCCAGGTCTGCCGACTCCAGTGATCATCACTGTCTACAGCGACCGTAGCTTCACTTTCGAAACCAAATCCACCCCTGCTTCGGTTCTGCTGAAGAAGGCGGCCGGTCTGACTAGCGGTTCCGCTCGTCCGAACACCGTTAAGGTTGGCACTGTGACCCGTGCTCAGCTGGAAGAAATCGCGAAAACCAAAAACGCGGATCTGACTGCAGCTGATATGGAAGCAGCCGTGCGTACCATCGCCGGTTCTGCTCGTAGCATGGGCCTTAACGTGGAGGGTGTGTAATGGCTAAGTTGACCAAGCGTCAAAAGGCTATCGCCGGCAAAATCGAAGCAGGCAAGGCCTACAACTTTGTAGATGCTGCTGCTCTGCTGGCCGAGCTGTCGACTGTCAAGTTCAGCGAGTCGTTCGACGTTGCTGTGAACCTGGGTGTTGACCCGCGTAAATCCGACCAGGTCGTTCGTAGCGCTACTGTGCTGCCACATGGCACTGGCAAGACCGTTCGCGTTGCTGTGTTCACCCAGGGTCCAGCTGCCGAGGCTGCTCTGGCTGCCGGCGCTGACCGTGTAGGTATGGACGACCTGGCTGCTGAAATGAAAGGCGGCGACCTGAACTATGACGTAGTTATCGCATCCCCGGATGCCATGCGCGTTGTTGGTCAGTTGGGTCAGATCCTCGGTCCACGTGGTCTGATGCCTAACCCTAAAGTCGGCACTGTAACTCCAGACGTAGCTACCGCGGTTAAAAACGCCAAGGCTGGTCAGGTTCGTTATCGCACCGACAAAAACGGCATCATCCACACTTCCGTTGGCAAGATCGGCTTCGACGCCGTCAAGCTGAAGGAAAACGTTGAAGCCCTGATCGCTGATCTGAAGCGTATCAAGCCAGCTTCCTCGAAAGGCATTTACGTCAAGCGCGTTACCCTGAGCACCACTATGGGCCCAGGTCTGGTCATCGACCAAAGCTCGCTCGACGCGTAAGACACAAATTGGCGCAAGCGATTGCGCCAATTGAAAAATTGGGGTCCCTGCCTGGCGGGGGCTATCCAAGACCGTAGGCGACGCAAGTCTTAAACCACAAGCCTACGCAGATGGTGCTCCCGGTTCCTTACCGAATCAGACACCAAAACGACATCCGGCTCCGGCCAGATGAAACGGTAACAAGCAGGAGTTAAACCCGTGGCAATTAAACTCGAAGACAAGAAGGCCATCGTCGCTGAAGTCAACGAGGCTGCCAAAGTCGCTCTGTCCGCTGTCGTGGCTGATGCCCGTGGCGTAACAGTAGGCGCGATGACCGGACTCCGTAAAGAGGCTCGTGAAGCTGGCGTTTACGTACGTGTTGTGCGTAATACCCTGCTCAAGCGCGCTGTTGCTGACACTGAATTCAGTGTTCTCAACGACGTGTTCACTGGCCCTACCCTGATTGCCTTCTCCAAGGAACATCCAGGCGCTGCTGCCCGGATTTTCAAAGAGTTCGCAAAGGGTCAGGACAAGTTCGAGATCAAGGCAGCTGCGTTCGAGGGCAAGTACCTCGCAGCTAACCAAATCGACGTACTGGCAACTCTGCCGACCCGTGACGAAGCAATTTCTCAGCTGATGAGCGTGATTCAAGGCGCTACCAGCAAATTGGCTCGTACTCTGGCGGCAATTCGCGACCAGAAAGAAGCTGCTGCAGCCTAAGGCTCGTCAACTTCTCGCGTTTTTTGTTTTTTTCGATGGTCGCGTAGGCCGTCCCCAATATCAGGAATTAGATTCATGTCTATCTCTCAGAACGATATCCTTGAAGCAGTTGGCAACATGTCCGTAATGGAAGTTGTTGAGCTGATCAAAGCTTTCGAAGAAAAATTCGGCGTTACCGCTGCTGCTGCATCGGCTGGTCCAGCTGCTGCTGCCGCCGTTGTTGAAGAGCAAACTGAATTCAACGTCATGCTGACCGAAGCTGGCGAGAAGAAAGTTAACGTGATCAAGGCAGTACGTGAACTGACCGGTCTGGGCCTGAAAGAAGCCAAGGCTGTAGTTGACGGCGCTCCTGCCATGGTTCTGGAAGCTGTTTCGAAAGACGCAGCTGACAAAGCCAAAGCAACTCTGGAAGAAGCAGGCGCTAAAGTCGAGCTGAAGTAAGCATCGACTTTGCACCTCCAGCCCGAGCGTTAAGCGAAAGGCTGATGGCTGGTGGCTCTTGCCACCGGCCTTTTTCCGTTATTGGCAGCCGACTGGGTCGGTGCTGGTAACGAGCTGTAACCACCCGATGCGGTGGCGCAAACCATGGGGTTTGCACGATTTTCTGGCTGCTCCCGTCGGGAGGGGCCAAACAAGCAGGTGACCAAGCTGGGGAACGCTGATGGCTTACTCATATACTGAGAAAAAACGTATCCGCAAGGACTTTAGCAAGTTGCCGGACGTCATGGATGTGCCGTATCTCCTGGCAATCCAGCTGGATTCGTATCGTGAATTCTTGCAGGCGGGAGCGACTAAAGATCAGTTCCGCGACGTGGGCCTGCATGCGGCCTTCAAATCCGTTTTCCCGATCATCAGCTACTCCGGCAATGCTGCGCTGGAGTACGTCGGTTATCGCCTGGGCGAACCGGCATTTGATGTCAAAGAATGCGTATTGCGCGGTGTAACTTACGCCGTACCTTTGCGGGTAAAAGTGCGCCTGATCATTTTCGACAAAGAATCGTCGAACAAAGCGATCAAGGACATCAAAGAGCAAGAAGTCTACATGGGTGAAATTCCCCTGATGACTGAAAACGGTACCTTCGTAATCAACGGTACCGAGCGTGTAATCGTCTCCCAGCTGCACCGTTCCCCGGGCGTGTTCTTCGACCACGACCGCGGCAAGACGCACAGCTCCGGCAAACTGCTGTACTCCGCGCGCATCATCCCTTACCGCGGTTCGTGGCTGGACTTCGAGTTCGACCCGAAAGACTGCGTATTCGTGCGTATCGACCGTCGTCGCAAGCTGCCTGCATCGGTACTGCTGCGTGCGTTGGGCTATACCACTGAAGAAGTGCTCGACGCGTTCTACACCACCAACGTTTTCCACCTGAGCGGCGAAACCCTCAGTCTGGAACTGATTGCTTCGCGTCTGCGTGGTGAAATCGCTGTTCTGGATATTCAGGACGAGAAGGGCAAGGTCATCGTTGAGGCTGGTCGCCGTATTACTGCGCGCCACATCAATCAGATCGAGAAAGCCGGTCTGAAGACCCTGGAAGTGCCTCTGGACTACGTCCTGGGCCGCACTACTGCCAAGGCCATCGTGCATCCGGCAACCGGCGAAATCCTGGCAGAGTGCAACACCGAGCTGAACACCGAGATCCTGGCAAAAATCGCCAAGGCCCAGGTTGTTCGCATCGAAACTCTGTACACCAACGATATCGACTGCGGTCCGTTCGTCTCCGACACTCTGAAGATCGATTCCACCAGCAACCAATTGGAAGCGCTGGTCGAGATCTATCGCATGATGCGTCCAGGCGAGCCGCCAACCAAGGATGCTGCCGAGACTCTGTTCAACAACCTGTTCTTCAGCCCTGAGCGCTATGACCTGTCTGCGGTCGGCCGGATGAAGTTCAACCGTCGTATCGGTCGTACCGAGATCGAAGGTTCGGGCGTGCTGTGCAAGGAAGACATCGTCGCGGTACTGAAGACTCTGGTCGACATCCGTAACGGTAAAGGCATCGTCGATGACATCGACCACCTGGGTAACCGTCGTGTTCGCTGCGTAGGCGAAATGGCCGAGAACCAGTTCCGCGTTGGCCTCGTACGTGTTGAGCGTGCGGTCAAAGAGCGTCTGTCGATGGCTGAAAGCGAAGGCCTGATGCCGCAAGACCTGATCAACGCCAAGCCAGTGGCTGCGGCGGTGAAAGAGTTCTTCGGTTCCAGCCAGCTTTCCCAGTTCATGGACCAGAACAACCCGCTGTCCGAGATCACCCACAAGCGTCGTGTTTCTGCACTCGGCCCTGGCGGTTTGACTCGTGAGCGTGCTGGCTTTGAAGTTCGTGACGTACACCCGACTCACTACGGTCGTGTATGCCCGATTGAAACGCCGGAAGGTCCGAACATCGGTCTGATCAACTCCTTGGCTGCCTATGCGCGCACCAACCAGTACGGCTTCCTCGAGAGCCCGTACCGTGTGGTGAAAGACGCTCTGGTCACCGACGAGATCGTGTTCCTGTCCGCCATCGAAGAAGCTGATCACGTGATCGCCCAGGCTTCGGCCACGATGAACGACAAGAAAGTCCTGATCGACGAGCTGGTAGCTGTTCGTCACTTGAACGAGTTCACCGTCAAGGCGCCGGAAGACGTCACCTTGATGGACGTATCGCCGAAGCAGGTAGTTTCGGTTGCAGCGTCGCTGATCCCGTTCCTCGAGCACGACGACGCCAACCGTGCGTTGATGGGTTCGAACATGCAGCGTCAAGCTGTACCAACCCTGCGCGCTGACAAGCCGCTGGTCGGTACCGGCATGGAGCGTAACGTAGCCCGTGACTCCGGCGTTTGCGTCGTGGCTCGTCGTGGCGGCGTGATCGATTCCGTCGACGCCAGCCGTATCGTGGTTCGTGTTGCTGATGATGAAGTTGAAACCGGCGAAGCTGGTGTCGACATCTACAACCTGACCAAGTACACCCGCTCCAACCAGAACACCTGCATCAACCAGCGTCCGCTGGTGAGCAAGGGTGATCGGGTTCAGCGCAGCGACATCATGGCCGACGGTCCGTCCACCGATATGGGTGAACTGGCTCTGGGTCAGAACATGCGTATCGCGTTCATGGCATGGAACGGCTTCAACTTCGAAGACTCCATCTGCCTGTCCGAGCGTGTGGTTCAGGAAGACCGTTTCACCACGATCCACATTCAGGAACTGACCTGTGTGGCGCGTGACACCAAGCTTGGGCCAGAGGAAATCACTGCAGACATCCCGAACGTGGGTGAAGCTGCACTGAACAAGCTGGACGAGGCCGGTATCGTTTACGTAGGTGCTGAAGTTGGCGCAGGCGACATTCTGGTCGGTAAGGTCACTCCGAAAGGCGAGACTCAACTGACTCCAGAAGAGAAGCTGTTGCGTGCGATCTTCGGTGAAAAAGCCAGCGACGTTAAAGACACCTCCCTGCGTGTGCCTACCGGCACCAAGGGTACTGTCATCGACGTACAGGTCTTCACCCGCGATGGCGTTGAGCGTGATGCTCGTGCACTGTCGATCGAGAAGACTCAACTCGACGAAATCCGCAAGGATCTGAACGAAGAGTTCCGTATCGTTGAAGGCGCCACTTTTGAACGTCTGCGTTCCGCTCTGGTCGGCCACAAAGCCGAAGGCGGCGCCGGTCTGAAGAAAGGTCAGGATATCACCGACGAAATTCTCGACGGTCTTGAGCATGGTCAGTGGTTCAAACTGCGCATGGCTGAAGATGCTCTGAACGAGCAGCTCGAGAAGGCTCAGGCCTACATCGTTGATCGCCGCCGTCTGCTGGACGACAAGTTCGAAGACAAGAAGCGCAAACTGCAGCAGGGCGATGACCTGGCTCCAGGCGTGCTGAAAATCGTCAAGGTTTACCTGGCAATCCGTCGTCGCATCCAGCCGGGCGACAAGATGGCCGGTCGTCACGGTAACAAAGGTGTGGTCTCCGTGATCATGCCGGTTGAAGACATGCCGCACGATGCCAATGGCACCCCGGTCGACGTCGTCCTCAACCCGTTGGGCGTACCTTCGCGTATGAACGTTGGTCAGATCCTTGAAACCCACCTGGGCCTCGCGGCCAAAGGTCTGGGCGAGAAGATCAACCGGATGGTAGAAGAGCAACGTAAAGTTGCTGAACTTCGCACCTTCCTGGACGAGATCTACAACCAGATCGGCGGTCGTAACGAAGATCTGGATAGTTTCTCCGACCAGGAAATCCTGGATCTGGCGAAGAACCTGCGTGGCGGCGTACCAATGGCCACTCCAGTGTTCGACGGCGCCAAGGAAAGCGAAATCAAGGCCATGCTGAAACTGGCAGACCTGCCAGAAAGCGGCCAGATGCAGCTGACCGACGGCCGTACCGGCAACAAGTTCGAGCGCCCGGTTACTGTTGGCTACATGTACATGCTGAAGCTGAACCACTTGGTAGACGACAAGATGCACGCTCGTTCTACCGGTTCGTACAGCCTGGTTACCCAGCAGCCGCTGGGTGGTAAGGCGCAGTTCGGTGGTCAGCGTTTCGGGGAGATGGAGGTCTGGGCACTGGAAGCATACGGTGCCGCTTACACTCTGCAAGAAATGCTCACAGTGAAGTCGGACGATGTGAACGGTCGGACCAAGATGTACAAAAACATCGTGGACGGCGATCACCGTATGGAGCCGGGCATGCCCGAGTCCTTCAACGTGTTGATCAAAGAAATTCGTTCCCTCGGCATCGATATCGATCTGGAAACCGAATAACACGTGACGCGAATCGAGAGCGGGGCAGGATTGCCCGCTCTCTGCTCCGCCAGGAGGAAAGGCCTTGAAAGACCTACTGAATTTGCTGAAAAACCAGGGTCAAGTCGAAGAGTTCGACGCCATCCGTATTGGATTGGCATCGCCTGAGATGATCCGTTCGTGGTCGTTCGGTGAAGTTAAAAAGCCGGAAACCATTAACTACCGTACGTTCAAACCTGAGCGTGACGGCCTGTTCTGCGCCAAGATCTTTGGCCCGGTAAAGGATTACGAGTGCCTGTGCGGTAAGTACAAGCGCTTGAAGCACCGTGGTGTGATCTGCGAGAAGTGCGGCGTTGAAGTTGCGCTGGCAAAAGTTCGTCGTGAGCGCATGGCGCACATCGAACTGGCCTCGCCGGTTGCCCACATCTGGTTCCTGAAATCGCTGCCGTCGCGTATCGGCTTGCTGATGGATATGACCCTGCGTGATATCGAACGCGTTCTCTACTTCGAGAGCTATGTCGTTATCGATCCAGGCATGACCACCCTTGAAAAAGGTCAGCTGCTCAACGACGAACAATATTTCGAAGCGCTGGAAGAGTTCGGCGACGATTTCGATGCCCGCATGGGTGCCGAAGCTGTCCGCGAACTGCTGCACGCTATCGACCTGGAACACGAGATTGGCCGCCTGCGTGAAGAAATTCCGCAAACCAACTCCGAAACCAAGATCAAGAAGCTGTCCAAGCGTCTGAAGTTGATGGAAGCCTTCCAGGGTTCCGGCAACCTGCCAGAGTGGATGGTGCTGACCGTTCTGCCGGTTCTGCCGCCAGATCTGCGTCCACTGGTCCCGCTGGATGGCGGTCGCTTCGCGACTTCCGACCTCAACGATCTGTATCGTCGAGTGATCAACCGTAACAACCGCTTGAAGCGTCTGCTCGATCTGTCCGCTCCGGACATCATCGTGCGCAACGAAAAGCGTATGTTGCAGGAAGCTGTCGACGCACTGCTCGATAACGGTCGTCGTGGCCGCGCTATCACCGGTTCCAACAAGCGTCCTCTGAAATCCCTGGCTGACATGATCAAGGGTAAGCAGGGTCGTTTCCGTCAGAACTTGCTCGGTAAGCGTGTTGACTACTCCGGCCGTTCGGTAATTACCGTAGGTCCGACCCTGCGTCTGCACCAGTGCGGTCTGCCGAAGAAAATGGCTCTCGAGCTGTTCAAGCCGTTCATTTTCGGCAAGCTGGAAATGCGTGGTCTTGCTACCACCATCAAAGCTGCCAAGAAGATGGTCGAGCGCGAGCTGCCAGAGGTTTGGGACGTTCTCGCTGAAGTGATTCGCGAACACCCGGTTCTCCTCAACCGTGCACCGACCCTTCACCGTCTGGGTATCCAGGCGTTTGAACCGGTACTGATCGAAGGTAAGGCTATCCAGCTGCACCCTCTGGTCTGCGCCGCGTACAACGCCGACTTCGACGGCGACCAAATGGCCGTGCATGTACCGCTGACACTGGAAGCCCAGTTGGAAGCGCGTGCGTTGATGATGTCGACCAACAACATTCTGTCGCCAGCCAACGGTGAGCCAATCATCGTTCCGTCGCAGGACGTTGTATTGGGTCTGTACTACATGACGCGTGAAGCGATCAACGCCAAGGGCGAAGGTCGTGTGTTCGCGGATCTGCAGGAAGTTGACCGTGTGTTCCGTGCCGGCGAAGCCGCACTGCACGCCAAGGTCAAAGTGCGGATCAACGAAACCGTCAACGATCGTGATGGTGGCAGCGTCAAGAACACCCGTATTGTCGACACCACTGTCGGCCGTGCGCTGTTGTTCCAGGTTGTTCCACCTGGCCTGTCGTATGACGTCGTCAACCAGCCGATGAAGAAAAAGGCGATCTCCAAGCTGATCAACCAATGCTACCGCGTGGTTGGTTTGAAAGAGACCGTGATCTTCGCTGACCAGTTGATGTACACCGGTTTTGCTTATTCGACCATCTCCGGCGTTTCCATCGGTGTTAACGACTTCGTTATCCCGGATGAAAAAGCCCGCATCATCGGTGCAGCCACCGACGAAGTGAAAGAGATCGAAAGTCAGTACGCCTCCGGCCTGGTAACCCAGGGCGAGAAGTACAACAAAGTGATCGACCTTTGGTCCAAGGCGAACGACGAAGTTTCCAAGGCGATGATGGCCAACCTCTCGAAAGAGAAAGTCATCGACCGTCATGGCGTCGAAGTCGACCAAGAGTCTTTCAACTCGATGTACATGATGGCCGACTCGGGCGCACGGGGTTCTGCTGCGCAGATCCGTCAGCTCGCCGGTATGCGTGGCCTGATGGCCAAGCCGGACGGTTCCATCATCGAAACGCCAATTACTGCGAACTTCCGTGAAGGTTTGAGCGTACTTCAGTACTTCATCTCCACTCACGGTGCTCGTAAAGGTTTGGCGGATACCGCGTTGAAAACTGCGAACTCCGGTTACCTGACTCGTCGTCTGGTAGACGTGGCGCAGGATCTGGTTGTGACCGAGATCGATTGCGGCACCGAACATGGCCTGGTAATGACTCCGCACATTGAAGGCGGTGACGTTGTTGAGCCGTTGGGTGAACGCGTATTGGGTCGTGTCATTGCCCGTGACGTATTCAAGCCAGGTACCGAGGAAGTTATTGTTCCTGCCGGCACTCTGGTAGACGAGAAGTGGGTCGAGTTCATCGAGCTGAACAGCATCGATGAAGTGATCGTGCGTTCGCCGATCAGCTGCGAAACCCGCTACGGCATTTGCGCCAAATGCTACGGCCGTGACTTGGCTCGTGGTCACCAGGTGAACATCGGTGAAGCGGTCGGCGTTATCGCTGCCCAGTCCATCGGTGAGCCGGGTACCCAGCTGACCATGCGTACGTTCCACATCGGTGGTGCGGCAAGCCGGACCTCCGCGGCCGACAGCGTTCAGGTGAAGAATGGCGGTACCGTCCGTCTGCATAACCTGAAGCACGTTGAGCGAGTGGATGGTTGCCTGGTTGCTGTGTCCCGTTCCGGTGAGCTGGCCATCGCTGATGACTTCGGTCGTGAGCGCGAGCGTTACAAGCTGCCGTACGGTGCTGTGATTTCGGTTAAAGAAGGTGACAAGGTCGACGCTGGCGCAATCGTGGCCAAGTGGGATCCGCACACTCACCCAATCGTTACCGAAATGAAAGGTACCGTGACCTACGTGGGCATGGAAGAAGGCATCACGATCAAGCGTCAGACTGACGAATTGACCGGTATGACCAACATTGAAGTACTCGACGCCAAAGACCGTCCAGCTGCCGGTAAAGATATCCGTCCTGCTGTGAAGATGGTTGATGACAACGGCAAGGATCTCTTGCTGCCGGGTACCGACGTAATCGCTCAGTACTTCCTGCCTGCTAACGCCCTGGTCGGTGTAGCGGACGGTGCGAAAATCGCGATCGGTGATGTTATCGCTCGTATCCCGCAAGAGACTTCGAAGACCCGTGACATCACCGGTGGTCTGCCGCGTGTTGCCGACTTGTTCGAAGCCCGTCGTCCGAAAGAAGCCTCGATTCTGGCTGAAGTCAGCGGCACCATCGCGTTCGGTAAAGAGACCAAAGGCAAGCGCCGTCTGGTTATCACCCCGAACGACGGTAGCGATCCGTACGAAGAGCTGATTCCGAAGTGGCGTCACCTGAACGTCTTCGAAGGCGAACAGGTAAACCGCGGCGAAGTTATCTCCGACGGCCCGAGCGATCCACACGACATCCTGCGTCTGCTGGGTGTGAGTGCGCTGGCCAAGTACATCGTGAACGAGATCCAGGACGTTTACCGTCTGCAAGGCGTGAAGATCAACGATAAGCACATTGAGACCATCCTGCGTCAGATGCTGCGTAAAGTTGAAATCGCTGAATCCGGCGATTCCAGTTTCATCAAGGGCGACCAGATGGAATTGACTCACGTTCTGGTAGAGAACGAGCGTCTGGCTGGCGACGAGAAATTCGTTTCCAAGTTCACTCGCGTACTGCTGGGTATCACCAAGGCGTCGTTGTCCACCGAATCGTTCATCTCGGCGGCTTCCTTCCAGGAAACCACTCGCGTACTGACCGAGGCGGCGGTAACCGGCAAGCGCGATTACCTGCGCGGCCTGAAAGAAAACGTAGTCGTGGGTCGTTTGATCCCGGCAGGTACCGGTCTGGCTTATCACAGCGAGCGCAAGCGCCGCCGTGATGCTGACAAACCGTTGCGCGTAAGCGCCAGTGAAGTGGAAGCTGCACTGACCGAAGCGCTGAACTCGAGCGGTAACTGAGTTCTGCGATAAATGAGCGTAGGGCCCTGGCCGTTCCGTTCATCGAATCGAGACAATTTGTCGAGGTTGGATGAGCGGGGAGGTCGGGGCCTTGCCTTGACTGGGGGCAAGATCCTCTTTAGACTCTTGTACCCCTAAATTTGGCGGGAATTCGTTCCTGCCATTTTGCTTTTCTTGCAAGACAATAGCGTCGCAAGACAACAGTGGAGCTAGTAGATGGCAACTATCAACCAGCTGGTACGTCAGCCGCGTAAGCGTATCGTCGAGAAATCCGACGTGCCTGCGCTGCAGAACTGCCCGCAACGTCGTGGCGTATGCACCCGTGTGTATACCACCACGCCGAAAAAACCTAACTCGGCACTGCGTAAAGTATGCCGTGTGCGTCTGACCAACGGTTTCGAGGTTTCCTCGTACATCGGCGGTGAAGGCCACAACCTGCAAGAGCACAGCGTGGTACTGATCCGCGGCGGTCGTGTAAAAGACTTGCCAGGTGTTCGTTACCACACCGTACGCGGTTCTTTGGATACTTCCGGCGTTAAAGGTCGTAACCAGGGTCGTTCGAAGTACGGTACCAAGCGTCCGAAGTAATAGCCGCTTGCTGCAAAAAACTGATTTCTATTTTTCTGAGTCGATAAGAGTAAGGTCGGAGGCGTCCCGTGAAGGGCACCGATTCCGAGCGAACCTGAAGACCGTTTGAGGGCTTATCCATGCCAAGAAGACGCGTAGCAGCCAAGCGCGAAGTGCTTGACGATCCAAAATACGGCAGCCAGATCCTGGCCAAGTTCATGAACCACGTAATGGAAAGCGGCAAGAAAGCCGTTGCCGAGCGTATCGTTTATGGCGCGCTGGAAAAGGTTAAAGAACGCAAGAACAGCGATCCCCTGGAAATCTTCGAGAAAGCTCTCGACGCCATCGCTCCGCTGGTCGAAGTAAAGTCGCGCCGTGTAGGCGGTGCTACTTACCAGGTTCCGGTCGAAGTTCGTCCGTCCCGTCGTAACGCTCTGGCAATGCGCTGGTTGGTAGACTTCGCTCGCAAGCGCGGCGAGAAGTCTATGGCTCTGCGTTTGGCTGGCGAACTGTTGGATGCTGCCGAAGGCAAAGGTGCTGCAGTTAAGAAGCGTGAAGACGTGCACCGTATGGCTGAAGCCAACAAGGCTTTCTCGCACTACCGCTTCTAATTTTAGCGTCACTAATTTTGCGAGGGCTTTATGGCTCGTACTACACCGATTAACCGCTACCGTAACATTGGTATCGTTGCTCACGTGGATGCTGGTAAAACCACCACCACCGAGCGCGTCCTTTTTTACACTGGCAAAAGTCACAAGATGGGCGAGGTGCATGACGGCGCCGCGACCACAGACTGGATGGTGCAGGAGCAGGAGCGTGGTATTACCATTACTTCTGCTGCTATTACCGCCTTCTGGCAGGGTTCTGCGAAGCAGCACAAGGACCAATACCGCTTCAACGTCATCGATACTCCCGGTCACGTAGACTTCACTATTGAAGTTGAACGTTCCCTGCGTGTACTCGACGGCGCTGTCGTTGTGTTCTGTGGTACTTCGGGCGTTGAGCCGCAGTCCGAAACCGTATGGCGTCAAGCCAACAAGTACGGTGTTCCACGTATCGTTTACGTGAACAAGATGGACCGTGCCGGTGCAAACTTCCTGCGCGTGATCGCTCAGATCAAGCAGCGCCTGGGTCACACCCCGGTGCCTATCCAGTTGGCTATCGGTTCCGAAGACAACTTCCAGGGTCAGATCGATCTGATGACCATGGAAGCGGTTTACTGGAACGATGCCGACAAGGGCATGACTCCACGTCGAGAAGCTATCCCTGCTGAGTTGCAGGAGCTGGCTGAAGAGTGGCGCAGCAACATGGTTGAGGCTGCGGCCGAAGCCAGCGAAGAGCTGATGAACAAGTACCTTGAAGGTGAAGAACTCACCATCGAGGAAATCAAGGCCGCTCTGCGTCAGCGTACTATCGCTGGTGAGATCGTTCTGGCTGTTTGCGGTTCTTCCTTCAAGAACAAGGGTGTTCCCCTGGTTCTCGACGCTGTTATCGACTACCTGCCTGCACCAACTGATATTCCTGCCATCAAGGGTACTGACCCGGATGACGAGGAAAAGCAGATGGAGCGTCATGCAGACGACAACGAGCCGTTCTCGGCTCTGGCGTTCAAGATCGCTACCGACCCATTTGTGGGTACCTTGACCTTCGTCCGCGTTTACTCGGGCGTGTTGGCCTCCGGCGACGGCGTGATCAACTCGGTCAAAGGCAAGAAAGAGCGCGTGGGTCGTATGGTGCAAATGCACGCAAACGCCCGTGAAGAGATCAAGGAAGTGCGCGCTGGCGACATCGCGGCCTTGATCGGCATGAAGGATGTCACCACTGGTGAGACTTTGTGCAACGCTGACAAGCCAATCATCCTGGTTCGCATGGACTTCCCGGAGCCGGTTATTTCGGTTGCCGTTGAGCCAAAGACCAAGGATGACCAGGAAAAAATGGGTATCGCTCTGGGCAAGCTTGCTCAGGAAGACCCGTCTTTCCGCGTCAAAACTGATGAAGAGACTGGTCAGACGATCATCTCCGGCATGGGCGAGTTGCACCTGGACATCCTGGTTGACCGGATGCGCCGTGAGTTCAACGTCGAAGCCAACATCGGTAAGCCTCAGGTTTCCTATCGTGAGCGCATCACGAAGAACTGTGAAATCGAAGGCAAGTTCGTTCGTCAGTCCGGCGGTCGTGGCCAGTTCGGTCACTGCTGGATCCGTTTTGCTCCTGCTGACGAAGGTCAGGAAGGTCTGCAATTCGTGAACGAAGTAGTGGGTGGTGTGGTTCCTAAGGAATACATCCCGGCTATCCAGAAGGGTATCGAAGAGCAGATGAAGAACGGTGTTGTTGCCGGCTATCCGCTGATCGGCCTGAAGGCTACCGTGTTTGATGGTTCCTACCACGACGTCGACTCGAACGAGATGGCGTTCAAGGTGGCTGCTTCCATGGCGACCAAGCAACTGGCCCAGAAGGGTGGTGGTGAGCTGCTTGAGCCGATCATGGCGGTAGAGGTTGTTACGCCTGAAGACTATATGGGTGACGTGATGGGCGACCTTAACCGTCGTCGCGGCATGATTCTGGGTATGGAAGATACGGTCTCCGGTAAGGTGATCCGTGCTGAAGTTCCGTTGGGCGAGATGTTCGGTTATGCGACCGACGTTCGTTCGATGTCCCAGGGTCGCGCAAGCTACTCTATGGAATTCAAAAAATACAATACAGCTCCGTCGCACATCGTCGAAACTGTTACCAAAAAACAAGGCTGATTCAGCCCCTTTAGGCTAGGAGTTAATTGTCGTGGCTAAAGAAAAATTTGATCGTTCCCTTCCGCACGTCAACGTTGGCACCATCGGTCACGTTGACCACGGTAAAACCACTCTGACTGCTGCTCTGACTCGCGTCTGCTCCGAAGTTTTCGGTTCGGCTCGTGTTGACTTCGACAAGATCGACAGCGCACCAGAAGAGAAAGCTCGCGGTATCACCATCAACACCGCGCACGTTGAGTACAACTCGAGCATTCGTCACTACGCTCACGTTGACTGCCCAGGTCACGCTGACTATGTGAAGAACATGATCACCGGTGCTGCCCAGATGGACGGCGCGATCCTGGTTTGCTCGGCCGCTGATGGTCCGATGCCACAAACCCGTGAGCACATCCTGCTGTCCCGTCAGGTAGGCGTTCCGTACATCGTGGTTTTCCTGAACAAGGCTGACCTGGTAGACGACGCTGAGCTGCTGGAACTGGTTGAGATGGAAGTGCGCGATCTACTGAGCACTTACGACTTCCCAGGTGACGACACTCCAATCATCATTGGTTCGGCCCGTATGGCGCTGGAAGGCAACGATGAAAACGAGATGGGCACCACTGCTGTCAAGAAGCTGGTTGAAACTCTGGACAGCTACATCCCAGAGCCAGAGCGTGCTATCGACAAGCCGTTCCTGATGCCAATCGAAGACGTGTTCTCGATCTCCGGTCGCGGCACTGTTGTGACTGGTCGTATCGAGCGCGGTATCGTTCGCGTTCAGGACCCACTGGAAATCGTTGGTCTGCGTGATACCACTGTCACCACCTGCACCGGTGTTGAGATGTTCCGCAAACTGCTCGACGAAGGTCGTGCTGGCGAGAACTGCGGCGTTCTGCTGCGTGGCACCAAGCGTGACGACGTTGAGCGTGGTCAGGTTCTGGTTAAGCCGGGTTCGGTTAAGCCGCACACCAAGTTCACCGCAGAAGTTTACGTTCTGAGCAAGGAAGAAGGCGGTCGTCACACTCCGTTCTTCAAAGGCTACCGTCCACAGTTCTACTTCCGTACTACTGACGTGACTGGTAACTGCGAGCTGCCAGAAGGCGTTGAAATGGTAATGCCAGGTGACAACATTCAGATGACTGTTACCCTGATCAAAACCATCGCGATGGAAGATGGTCTGCGTTTCGCTATCCGTGAAGGCGGTCGTACCGTCGGCGCTGGCGTCGTAGCCAAAATCATCGAGTGATCTCTTTGTTGAGATAGCTTCGATGCTTTGAAAAAGCCCCCGCTCAGCGGGGGCTTTTTTATTGGGTTGACACCTATCTGGGGCGTCTATAGAATTGCGCCTCCTTTTAACGGGCGTATTGCGCTCGGTGGGAATAGCAGCCGGAGTCTGAAATCCAATGCAAAATCAGCAAATCCGTATCAGGTTGAAGGCTTTTGACCATCGCCTGATCGACCAATCCACCCAGGAAATCGTGGAAACCGCGAAACGTACTGGTGCTCAAGTGCGTGGTCCAATTCCACTGCCTACCCGTAAAGAGCGGTTCACCGTTCTGGTCTCCCCGCACGTCAACAAAGACGCGCGTGACCAGTACGAGATCCGTACTCATAAGCGCGTTCTGGACATCGTCCAGCCAACGGATAAAACCGTTGATGCTCTTATGAAGCTTGATCTTGCGGCCGGTGTGGAAGTGCAGATCAGCCTCGGCTAAGACTCGGTCTTAGTCGTGTAACGCTCTGAAATGGGCGGCCATAGCGGGTGAAAGCCCCGTACACTCATGAGGTTTACAACATGACTATTGGTGTAGTCGGTCGTAAATGCGGTATGACCCGTATTTTCACCGAAGAAGGTGTCTCCATTCCGGTCACGGTCATTGAGATCGAGCCGAATCGCGTCACCCAGTTCAAAACTGAAGAGACCGATGGCTATCGTGCAGTGCAAGTCACTGTCGGCGAGCGTCGTGCTTCGCGTGTAACAGCAGCTCAGGCTGGCCACTTCGCTAAAGCGAACGTTGCCGCTGGTCGTACCGTAATGGAATTCCGTCTTGAAGAAGGCGAGTACCAGGCCGGCGATCTGATCAACGCTGAAATCTTCGCCGCTGGTCAACTGGTTGATGTAACCGGTCAGTCCAAAGGTAAAGGCTTCCAGGGTACGATCAAGCGTTGGAATTTCCGCGGGCAAGATAATACCCACGGTAACTCCGTATCCCACCGCGTTCCAGGCTCTATCGGCCAGTGCCAGACTCCTGGTCGTGTATTCAAGGGCAAAAAAATGTCCGGTCATATGGGCGCTGAGCGCGTGACCGTGCAGTCCCTCGAAGTAGTGCGCGTGGACGCTGAACGCAATCTGTTGTTGGTCAAGGGCGCTGTTCCTGGCGCTACTGGCGGCAACTTGGTTGTACGTCCAGCAGCCAAGGCTCGCGGTTAAGGGGAAGCTGACATGCAATTAAATGTAAATGACGCTCAAGCGATCGAAGTTTCCGAACTGACATTTGGCGGCGAATTCAACGAGACGCTGGTTCACCAAGCAGTCGTGGCCTACATGGCCGGCGGCCGTCAGGGTAGCAAGCAGCAAAAGACCCGTTCCGACGTTCGTGGTGGCGGTAAGCGTCCATGGCGTCAGAAAGGTACTGGCCGTGCTCGTGCCGGTACTATCCGTAGCCCAATCTGGCGTGGCGGCGGTACCACTTTCGCAGCTCGTCCTCAGGATCACTCCCAGAAGCTGAACAAGAAGATGTATCGCGCAGCAATGCGTTCCATTCTTGCTGAGCTGGTGCGTACTGATCGTCTGGTTGTGGTTCAGGATTTCGCCGTTGAAACGCCGAAAACCAAAGACCTGCTGGGCAAGCTGAACAACATGAGCCTGACCGACGTTCTGATCGTGTCGGACGCTGTTGATCAGAACCTGTACCTGGCTGCTCGTAACCTGCCACACGTAGATGTACGTGACGTGCAAGGTTCCGATCCAGTTAGTCTGATCGCATACGACAAGGTGTTGATCACCGTGTCGGCCGTGAAGAAATTCGAGGAGCTGCTGGGATGAACCAGGAACGCGTATTTAAAGTTCTGCTTGGCCCGCACGTTTCCGAGAAGGCTACGGTTCTGGCAGACAAGAAAGGCCAGTTCGTTTTCAAGGTTGCTACTGATGCAACCAAGCTGGAAATCAAGAAGGCCGTCGAAAGCCTGTTCAGCGTGAAAGTAGAGCGTGTTACTACCCTGAATGTTCTGGGTAAGAGCAAGCGCACTGCTCGCGGTCTGGGCAAGCGTAATGACTGGAAGAAGGCAGTTATCTCCCTTCAACCAGGCCAAGATCTCGATTTCAGCAGCAGTGCTGAGTAAGGAAGGGGTGCATCATGGCAATCGTTAAATGCAAACCGACTTCCCCTGGCCGCCGTTTTGTGGTCAAGGTGGTCAACCAGGAGCTGCATAAAGGCGCTCCTCACGCACCGCTGCTCGAGAAAAAATCGAAGACTGGTGGTCGTAACAACAATGGTCGTATTACCACTCGTCACATTGGTGGTGGCCATAAGCAGCATTATCGTCTGGTCGATTTCCGTCGCAACGACAAAGATGGCATCTCTGCCACTGTCGAGCGTATTGAATACGATCCAAACCGTACTGCTCACATCGCTCTGCTGCTGTACGCAGATGGCGAGCGTCGCTACATCATCGCCCCTAAAGGCGTGAGTGCTGGTGACCAGCTGATCGCAGGTGCTTTGGCGCCGATCAAGCCGGGCAACGCTCTGCAACTGCGTAACATTCCAGTTGGTAGCACCGTACACGGCATCGAATTGAAGCCAGGTAAAGGCGCGCAAATCGCTCGTTCCGCTGGTGCTTCGGCTCAGCTGATCGCTCGTGAAGGTGTCTACGTGACCCTGCGTCTGCGTTCTGGTGAGATGCGTAAAGTGCTGGCTGAATGCCGTGCGACCCTGGGTGAAGTCTCGAACTCCGAGCACAGCCTGCGTTCGCTGGGTAAAGCTGGTGCCAAACGCTGGCGTGGCGTTCGCCCAACCGTTCGTGGTGTTGCCATGAACCCGGTTGACCACCCACATGGTGGTGGTGAAGGTCGTACCTCTGGTGGTCGTCATCCGGTATCGCCATGGGGCTTCCCGACTAAGGGCGCGAAGACTCGTGGTAATAAGCGTACCGACAAAATGATCGTCCGTCGTCGCAAGTAAATAGAGGGATACGACAGTGCCACGTTCTCTGAAAAAAGGTCCTTTTATCGATCTTCACCTACTGAAGAAGATCGAAGTGGCGGCGGAAAAGAACGATCGCAAACCAGTTAAAACCTGGTCGCGCCGTTCGATGATCCTGCCACAAATGGTCGGTCTGACCATCGCAGTACACAACGGTCGTCAACACGTCCCAGTTCTCGTTAACGAAGACATGGTCGGCCACAAACTGGGCGAGTTCGCCGGTACCCGCACTTATCGTGGGCACGTGGCAGACAAGAAAGCCAAGCGTTAAGGGGTTAGGAAATGGAAGTAGCCGCTAAGTTGTCGGGCGCTCGAATCTCCGCCCAGAAAGCCCGCTTGGTCGCCGACCAGATCCGCGGGAAGAAGGTGGGCGAAGCGCTCAACCTGTTGGCTTTCAGCAGTAAGAAAGCCGCCGAGATCATGAAGAAAGTGCTGGAGTCGGCCGTAGCCAACGCCGAGCATAACGAAGGCGCAGACGTTGATGACCTGAAGGTCAGCACCGTTTTCGTCAACGAAGGGCGTTCGCTGAAGCGCATCATGCCGCGTGCCAAAGGCCGTGCTGATCGCATCGTCAAGCGGTCTTGCCATATCACTGTCAAGGTTGCTGACAAGTAACGGAGTCGAAGAGATGGGTCAGAAAGTACATCCCATTGGCATTCGCCTGGGAATCGTCAAGGAGCACACCTCCGTCTGGTACGCAGACGGTCGGACTTATGCGGACTACTTGTTCGCTGATCTGAAGGTGCGTGAGTATCTCCAAGACAAACTAAAAAGCGCGTCCGTCAGCCGTATCGATATCCATCGTCCGGCTCAGACTGCACGTATCACCATCCACACCGCTCGTCCAGGTATCGTTATCGGGAAGAAAGGTGAAGATGTTGAGAAACTGCGTCAGGACCTGACCAAGCAAATGGGTGTGCCTGTGCACATCAATATCGAAGAGATCCGCAAGCCGGAACTCGACGGTATGCTGGTTGCGCAGAGCGTAGCTCAGCAGCTGGAGCGTCGCGTAATGTTCCGTCGCGCTATGAAGCGCGCTGTTCAGAACGCCATGCGCATTGGTGCCAAAGGCATCAAAATCCAAGTGAGCGGTCGTCTCGGCGGTGCTGAAATCGCACGTACTGAATGGTATCGCGAAGGTCGTGTGCCACTGCACACCCTGCGTGCCGACATCGACTATGCCAACTACGAAGCTCACACCACTTACGGTGTGATCGGTGTAAAGGTTTGGATCTTCA
Organism: Pseudomonas sp. PGPR40; assembly: GCF_022014505.1. Lineage (NCBI taxonomy): Bacteria > Pseudomonadati > Pseudomonadota > Gammaproteobacteria > Pseudomonadales > Pseudomonadaceae > Pseudomonas > Pseudomonas sp. PGPR40. The sequence goes on from NZ_JAKLSP010000020.1 coordinate 23,659, forward strand.
AAGGCGAAGTAATTGGTGGTCGCCAAGAAGAACTGAAACCACAAGCACCAGCGCCTCGTAAAAAAGCTGCTAAGTAAGGGGTACGCCAAATGTTGCAACCAAAGCGTACGAAGTTCCGCAAGCAAATGACTGGTCACAACCGTGGCCTGGCATTGCGCGGTAGCAAAGTCAGCTTCGGCGAGTATGCGCTGAAGTCTGTAGCTCGTGGTCGTCTCACCGCTCGTCAGATCGAGTCAGCGCGTCGTGCTCTGACCCGTCACGTAAAACGTGGTGGCAAGATCTGGATCCGTGTATTCCCGGACAAGCCTATTTCCAAAAAGCCACTCGAAGTTCGGATGGGTAAAGGTAAGGGTAACGTGGAGTACTGGGTTGCCCAGATTCAGCCAGGCAAAGTCCTGTATGAAATCGAGGGTGTTTCTGAAGAGCTGGCGCGTGAGGCTTTCGCCCTGGCTGCTGCAAAGCTGCCGCTCGCCACCTCCTTTGTTAAACGGACGGTGATGTGATGAAAGCGAATGAACTTCGTGAAAAATCCGCACAGCAGCTGAACGAGCAACTGCTCGGCTTGCTGCGCGACCAGTTCAATCTGCGTATGCAGAAAGCAACTGGCCAGTTGGGGCAGTCTCATCTGCTCTCGCAAGTTAAGCGTGACATCGCTCGCGTGAAGACTGTGCTCAACCAGCAGGCAGGTAAGTAATCATGGCTGAAGCCGAAAAAACTGTCCGTACGCTGACTGGCCGTGTTGTCAGCGACAAGATGGACAAAACCATCACCGTTCTGATCGAGCGTCGCGTTAAGCACCCGATCTACGGTAAATACGTTAAGCGTTCGACTAAGCTGCACGCGCACGACGAAACCAATCAGTGCCACATCGGCGACAAAGTCACTATTCGTGAAACTCGTCCTTTGGCCAAGACCAAGTCTTGGGCGCTGGTTGATGTTCTCGAACGCGCTGTGGAAGTCTAAGGACTAGGGGTCGGAGAAATTATATGATTCAGACTCAATCCATGCTCGATGTGGCCGATAACAGCGGCGCTCGCCGTGTTATGTGCATCAAGGTGCTGGGTGGCTCCCATCGTCGTTACGCTGGTATCGGTGACATCATCAAAGTTACCGTCAAGGAAGCAATTCCTCGCGGTAAAGTGAAAAAAGGCCAAGTGATGACTGCTGTTGTGGTCCGCACTCGTCACGGCGTACGTCGTGCTGATGGCTCCATTATCCGCTTTGATGGCAACGCTGCTGTTCTTCTGAACAACAAGCAAGAGCCGATCGGCACCCGTATCTTTGGGCCAGTGACCCGTGAACTTCGTACTGAGAAGTTCATGAAGATCGTCTCGCTCGCCCCAGAAGTGCTGTAAGGAGATCCGACATGCAAAAGATTCGTCGTGACGACGAGATCATCGTGATCGCCGGCAAAGACAAAGGTAAGCGCGGTAAGGTGCTTAAGGTTCTCGCTAACAACCGTTTGGTTATTGGCGGTCTGAACCTGGTCAAGCGTCATACCAAGCCTAACCCGATGTCGGGCGTGCAGGGCGGTATCGTCGAAAAAGAGGCTCCACTGGATGCTTCTAACGTCGCCATTTTCAACGGCGAAACCAACAAGGCTGACCGCGTTGGTTTCAAAGTAGAAGACGGCAAGAAAATTCGTGTCTTCAAGTCGACCCAAAAAGCGGTTGATGCTTGAACACTGCTAGGTAGATGAGACCATGGCACGACTAAAAGAGATTTACCGGAAGGAAATCGCACCGAAACTTAAGGAAGAACTTAAGCTTTCGAACGTGATGGAAGTTCCGCGCGTTACCAAAATCACCCTGAACATGGGTCTGGGCGAAGCGATCGGCGACAAAAAAGTCATCGAGCACGCTGTTGCTGACCTGGAAAAGATCACCGGCCAGAAAGTCGTTGTGACCTACGCTCGGAAATCCATCGCTGGCTTTAAAGTCCGTGAAGGTTGGCCGATCGGCGTCAAAGTGACCCTGCGCCGTGAGCGTATGTACGAGTTCCTGGATCGTCTGCTGTCGATCTCCCTGCCTCGGGTTCGCGACTTCCGCGGCCTGAATGCCAAGTCCTTCGATGGTCGTGGTAACTACAGCATGGGCGTTAAAGAGCAGATCATCTTCCCGGAAATCGACTACGACAAGATCGATGCTCTCCGCGGTCTGGACATCACCCTGACCACCACTGCCAAGAACGATGATGAAGGCCGCGCTCTGCTGCGTGCGTTCAAATTCCCGTTCCGCAACTGATTGGAGTAGGACCATGGCCAAGATGAGCATGAAAAACCGCGAGCTGAAGCGTCAGCTCACGGTTGCCAAGTACGCCAAGAAGCGTGCAGCACTGAAAGCTATCATCGTTGATCTGAACGCAAGTCCAGAAGCGCGTTGGGAAGCTACAGTAGCTCTGCAGAAGCAGCCACGTGACGCAAGCGCCTCGCGCATGCGTAACCGCTGCCGCCTGACCGGTCGTCCACATGGCGTTTACCGCAAGTTCGGCCTCGGCCGTAACAAACTGCGTGAAGCGGCAATGCGTGGTGACGTACCTGGTCTGGTTAAAGCCAGCTGGTAAGCACTATCAAAGTCTCGGTGTTCGGGATCGCAAGATCCTGACCACCGGTGACCTTGAAAATGAATCAAGCCCCTATTGGGGCTTGATTCATTTGTGGGGTGTGTCTAGAATACCCGGCTCGCCTGAGCCCGTGCTTTTTTTGCGCGGATGTACTCGGCGACACGTAATAGCCGCAAGGCTAATTTTTTGTGTATTAGGAGCGTCTAGCCCATGAGTATGCAGGACCCGTTAGCGGACATGCTAACTCGAATCCGTAATGCCCAGATGGCTGAAAAGTCCGTCGTAAGCATGCCATCTTCTACTTTGAAGGTAGCTGTTGCCAAAGTCCTGAAGGACGAAGGTTACATTGCGGGTTATCAGATCAGCAGCGAAATCAAACCACTGCTGTCCATCGAGCTGAAGTACTTCGAAGGCCGTCCAGTCATCGAAGAAGTGAAGCGCGTTAGCCGTCCAGGCCTGCGTCAGTACAAGTCCGTCGATGATCTGCCAAAAGTTCGTGGCGGTCTCGGTGTGTCTATCGTCTCCACCAACAAAGGTGTGATGACGGATCGTGCTGCGCGCGCTGCCGGTGTCGGCGGCGAAGTTCTTTGCACTGTGTTCTAAGGGGGGATAAGCATGTCACGCGTCGCTAAGAACCCCGTTAAGCTGCCAGCCGGTGTCGAAGTCAAATTCGCAGGCCAACAGCTTTCGGTGAAGGGTGCCAAGGGTACTCTTGAACTGAACATCCATTCGTCCGTTGAGATTGTTGAAGAAGCTGGTGAGCTGCGTTTCGCTGCTCGCAATGGCGATCAACAAACTCGCGCAATGGCTGGTACCACTCGTGCGTTGGTTAACAACATGGTCCAAGGCGTAAGCCAAGGCTTCGAGCGCAAGCTCCAGCTGGTCGGTGTTGGTTACAAAGCGCAAGCAAAAGGCACAGTGCTGAACCTGGCTCTTGGCTTCTCGCACCCAGTGGATTATGAACTGCCGGAAGGCATCACCGCTGAGACTCCTAGCCAGACCGATATCCTGATCAAGGGCATCGATAAGCAGCTGGTAGGTCAAGTGGCCGCCGAGATCCGCGACTTCCGTCCACCAGAGCCGTACAAAGGCAAAGGTGTGCGCTACGCGGACGAAGTCGTCCGTCGTAAAGAAGCCAAGAAGAAGTAGGGCATAGCAAATGACCGACAAAAAAGTTACTCGACTGCGTCGCGCTCGCAAAGCACGCCTGAAAATGCACGAACTCGAAGTCGTGCGTCTCTGCGTGTTCCGCTCGTCGCAGCACATCTACGCCCAGGTCATTTCGGCCGACGGCAACAAAGTCCTGGCAAGTGCCTCGACTTTGGATAAAGAACTGCGTGATGGCGCCACTGGCAACATCGACGCGGCCACTAAGGTTGGCCAGCTGGTCGCTACGCGTGCTAAAGCCGCTGGCGTCTCGCAGGTGGCTTTCGACCGCTCTGGCTTCAAGTACCACGGCCGCGTCAAGGCGCTGGCTGATGCTGCTCGTGAAGCTGGGCTGGAGTTCTAAGTTATGTCAAATAACGACCAAAAGCGCGACGAAGGCTACATCGAGAAGCTGGTTCAAGTTAACCGCGTAGCCAAAACCGTTAAAGGCGGCCGTATCTTCACTTTCACCGCGTTGACCGTGGTTGGTGATGGTAAAGGGCGTGTTGGCTTCGGCCGTGGCAAGTCGCGTGAAGTGCCTGCTGCGATCCAGAAGGCAATGGAAGCTGCTCGCCGCAACATGATCCAGGTTGATCTGAACGGCACCACTCTGCAGTACGCAATGAAGTCCGCCCATGGCGCTTCGAAGGTGTACATGCAGCCGGCTTCTGAAGGTACCGGTATCATCGCTGGCGGCGCTATGCGTGCTGTTCTCGAAGTTGCTGGCGTTCAGAACGTTCTGGCCAAGTGCTACGGCTCGACTAACCCGGTAAACGTGGTTCACGCCACTTTCAAAGGTTTGAAAGCTATGCAGTCTCCTGAATCCATTGCCGCCAAGCGTGGCAAAAGCGTCAAGGAGATCTTCTGATCATGGCTACCGTTAAAGTTACGCTGATCAAAAGCATGACCGGCCGCATCCCTAACCACAAACTGTGCGTTAAGGGTCTGGGTCTGCGTCGCATCGGTCACACTGTAGAAGTACTTGATACTCCCGAGAACCGCGGGATGATCAACAAGGCTTACTACATGCTGCGTGTCGAGGGTTAATCGATGAAACTCAATGATCTGAGTCCAGCGCCGGGTTCCCGTCGCGAAAAGCATCGTCCGGGCCGTGGTATCGGTAGTGGTTTGGGCAAGACCGGTGGCCGTGGCCACAAAGGTCAGTCCTCCCGCTCCGGTGGCACCATTGCTCCAGGCTTTGAAGGCGGTCAACAGCCGCTGCATCGTCGCCTGCCGAAGTTCGGTTTCGTTTCCCTGAAAGCAATGGATCGCGCAGAAGTGCGTTTGTCCGAGCTGGCTAAAGTGGAAGGCGACATCGTCACCGTGCAGTCCCTGAAAGATGCCAACGTGATCAACGTCAACGTTCAGCGTGTGAAAATCATGCTGTCCGGCGAAGTTGCTCGCGCTGTCACCATCGGAAAGGGAATCGGCGCCACCAAAGGTGCGCGTGCGGCTATCGAAGCAGCTGGCGGCAAGTTCGAGGAATAAATGGCTAAGCAAGGTGCTCTCTCTGCGCTCGGCAAAGGCGGTATGTCTGAACTATGGGCTCGTCTGCGTTTTCTATTCTTGGCGATTATCGTCTATCGAATAGGCGCACACATCCCGGTTCCAGGTATCAACCCGGACCGACTCGCGGACCTGTTTCGACAGAATGAGGGGACCATTCTTAGCTTGTTCAACATGTTTTCCGGCGGCGCGCTGGAGCGGATGAGCATCTTTGCACTGGGGATCATGCCGTACATTTCGGCATCGATCATCATGCAGCTGATGACCGCCGTCAGCCCGCAGCTGGAGCAGTTGAAGAAGGAAGGTGAAGCTGGTCGTCGCAAGATCGCCCAGTACACCCGCTACGGCACTGTCGTCCTCGCTCTCGTTCAGGCAATTGGCATGTCCATTGGTCTGGCAGGGCAGGGTGTTGCGTTCACTGGTGACTTTGGCTTCCATTTCGTCGCGGTATCCACGTTTGTGGCTGGTGCGATGTTCATGATGTGGCTGGGTGAGCAGATTACTGAGCGTGGTGTTGGCAACGGTATCTCGATGTTGATTTTCGCAGGTATCGTCGCCGGTCTTCCGAGAGCAATTGGGCAGTCTTTCGAGTCTGCACGTCAGGGTGACATCAACATTTTTGCCCTGGTTGCCATCGGTTTGCTGGCAGTAGCGATTATCGGTTTCGTGGTGTTCATTGAGCGTGGTCAGCGTCGTATTGCTGTTCATTACGCCAAGCGTCAGCAGGGCCGCAAGGTCTTTGCTGCGCAGACTAGCCACTTGCCGCTGAAGGTGAATATGGCCGGTGTTATTCCGGCCATTTTCGCGAGCAGCATTTTGCTGTTTCCGGCTTCGCTGGGTACCTGGTTTGGTCAGTCTGAAGGTATGGGCTGGCTGCAGGACATCTCGCAGTCGATCGCTCCTGGTCAGCCGTTGAATATTCTGCTGTTTAGTGCAGGGATTATTTTCTTCTGCTTCTTCTATACGGCGTTGATGTTCAATCCGAAAGACGTAGCGGAAAACCTGAAGAAGTCCGGTGCCTTTATTCCGGGCATCCGTCCGGGTGAGCAGTCTGCGCGCTACATTGATGGCGTTCTGACTCGTTTGACCCTGTTCGGTGCTCTATATATGACGGCCGTGTGCTTGTTGCCCCAGTTTCTGGTGGTTGCAGCAAACGTTCCGTTCTACCTTGGCGGGACCTCGTTGCTGATCGTCGTCGTGGTTGTGATGGACTTCATGTCCCAAGTACAATCGCACCTCGTTTCGCACCAGTACGAATCCCTGATGAAGAAAGCCAACCTGAAGGGTTACGGCAGCGGCATGTTGCGCTGAGTACCCATAAGGTTCGAGGAGTTGGTGATGAAAGTTCGTGCATCGGTGAAAAAGCTGTGCCGTAACTGCAAAATTATTCGCCGCGAAGGTGTTGTTCGAGTAATTTGCAGCGCGGAACCGCGTCACAAACAGCGCCAAGGCTGAGTGTGATTGTGCTTCAAGCCCGGCAGCTAGTGCGCTGCCGGGTTGATTATTTGTTATTACAGCGATATTATCTCGCGCCCTATTTCTTGGCTTCCGGGGCGTAGGTAGCTGTCAATTGGAGTCCCACTGAATGGCCCGTATTGCAGGCGTTAACATTCCAGATAACAAGCATACTGTTATCTCGCTGACCTACATCTATGGTGTTGGTCGCACTACTGCACAGAAAATTTGTGCAGTGACTGGGGTAAACCCAGCCGCAAAGATCAAAGATCTGAGCGACGAGCAGATTGAACAGCTGCGTGGCGAAGTGGCGAAGTTCACCACTGAAGGTGACCTGCGTCGCGAAATCAACATGAAAATCAAGCGTTTGATGGACCTCGGTTGCTATCGCGGTCTGCGTCATCGTCGTGGTCTTCCAGTGCGCGGTCAGCGTACCAAGACTAACGCGCGTACCCGTAAAGGTCCGCGTAAGCCGATCCGCAAGTAATCGCCCCAGCGAATCGACAGGAAATTAATCATGGCTAAACCTGCTGCTCGTCCTCGTAAAAAAGTTAAAAAGACAGTGGTTGATGGCATCGCCCACATCCATGCATCTTTTAACAACACAATCGTGACCATCACCGACCGTCAAGGCAACGCTCTTTCCTGGGCTACCTCCGGTGGTTCGGGTTTCCGCGGTTCCCGCAAGTCCACCCCGTTCGCTGCTCAAGTAGCTGCTGAACGTGCTGGTCAAGCTGCGCTGGAATACGGCCTGAAAAACCTCGACGTTAACGTCAAAGGTCCAGGCCCAGGTCGTGAATCCGCAGTCCGCGCTTTGAACGGCTGTGGCTACAAGATCGCCAGCATCACCGACGTGACGCCAATCCCGCACAACGGGTGCCGTCCGCCGAAGAAGCGCCGCGTGTAATCCAGGAGATTGTAAAGAATGGCTCGTTACATTGGTCCAAAATGCAAACTCGCTCGTCGCGAAGGCACCGATCTCTTTCTGAAGAGCGGCGTGCGCGCGATCGAATCGAAGTGCAACATTGAAGCAGCACCTGGTATCCACGGCCAACGCCGCGGTCGCCAGTCCGATTACGGCACCCAACTGCGTGAAAAGCAGAAGGTCCGTCGTATCTACGGCGTTCTCGAGCGTCAATTCAGCGGCTACTACAAAGAAGCTGCTGGCAAGAAAGGTGCAACCGGTGAAAACCTGCTGCAACTGCTCGAATGCCGTCTGGACAACGTTGTATACCGTATGGGTTTTGGCTCTACTCGTGCCGAATCCCGTCAGCTGGTATCGCACAAGTCGATCAGCGTTAACGGTCAGACCGTAAACGTTCCGTCTTACCAGGTTCGTGCTGGTGACGTGGTCGCAGTTCGCGAGAAAGCAAAGAACCAACTTCGCATTGTCCAAGCTCTCGATCTGTGTGCCCAACGTGGCCGCGTAGAATGGGTAGAAGTAGACACTGAGAAGAAGTCGGGCGTTTTCAAGAACGTTCCTGCTCGCAGTGATCTGTCCGCCGACATCAACGAAAGCCTGATTGTCGAGCTCTACTCCAAGTAAGGGCTAGAAAATAGGTGCATCCATGCAGATTTCGGTAAATGAGTTCCTGACACCCCGCCATATTGATGTGCAGGTTGTCAGTCCAACCCGCGCCAAGATCACTCTCGAGCCTCTCGAGCGTGGTTTCGGCCACACCCTGGGCAACGCGCTGCGCCGCATCCTGTTGTCCTCAATGCCCGGCTGTGCAGTAGTCGAGGCCGAGATTGACGGTGTACTCCATGAGTACAGCGCCATCGAAGGCGTACAGGAAGACGTAATTGAAATCCTGTTGAACCTTAAAGGTCTGGCTATCAAGCTGCACGGTCGTGACGAAGTTACGCTGACCTTGTCGAAGAAGGGTTCGGGGGTGGTTACCGCTGCCGATATTCAGCTGGATCATGATGTCGAGATCGTTAACCCCGATCACGTAATCGCTAACCTGGCGTCTAACGGCGCCCTGAACATGAAGCTCACCGTAGCTCGTGGTCGTGGTTATGAGCCGGCAGACTCGCGTCAGAGCGATGAAGACGAAAGCCGCAGCATCGGTCGCTTGCAGCTTGACTCTTCGTTCAGCCCGGTTCGCCGTATCGCATACGTGGTGGAAAACGCCCGTGTCGAACAGCGTACTAACCTGGACAAGCTGGTTATTGATCTGGAAACCAACGGTACCCTGGATCCTGAAGAGGCTATCCGTCGTGCTGCAACCATTCTGCAACAGCAGTTGGCTGCGTTCGTCGACCTCAAAGGTGACAGTGAGCCAGTGGTTGTCGAGCAGGAAGACGAGATTGATCCGATCCTGCTTCGCCCGGTTGACGATCTGGAACTGACTGTACGTTCGGCTAACTGCCTTAAGGCGGAAAACATCTACTACATCGGTGACCTGATTCAGCGTACCGAAGTAGAGCTGTTGAAGACTCCGAACCTTGGCAAGAAATCCTTGACTGAAATCAAGGACGTTCTGGCCTCCCGCGGTCTGTCCCTCGGCATGCGCCTCGACAACTGGCCGCCTGCAAGTCTTAAGAAGGACGACAAGGCGACTGCCTGATCGTCGTAATCACCGAACGTAGTGTTTGGTAAGGAATGAACCATGCGTCATCGTAAAAGTGGTCGTCACCTGAGCCGCACCAGCTCGCACCGCAAGGCCATGTTTCAAAACATGGCGGTGTCGCTGTTCGAGCACGAGCTGATCAAAACTACACTGCCAAAAGCCAAAGAACTGCGCCGCGTTGCTGAGCCGCTGATCACTTTGGCCAAGACAGACAGCCTGGCTAACCGCCGTCTGGCTTTCGACCGTACTCGTTCGAAAGCTATCGTTGGTAAGCTCTTCAACGACCTGGGCAAGCGTTACGCTACCCGTGAGGGTGGCTACCTGCGCATCCTCAAGTGCGGTTTCCGCGCTGGCGACAACGCGCCTATGGCGTACGTCGAGTTGGTTGATCGTGCTGTCGGCGGTGAAGCTGTATCCGCTGAGTAAGACGTCAGTCTGAAACAAGAAACCGGGCCTAGTGCCCGGTTTTTTGTGCCTGTAAGAAACGCGCTGTTTGTACAAGCTTCTTCCTGGGTCAAGTTGTCATCATGGGATGGGGGATGGTCATTAGTAATTTTCTATCGATGCCTGCAAATTAATGAATTTGTAGGTGTCACATTGAATGATCAATACTCCTTCTCAGCCGATTAGCCGGCAGTTCAAGACCGACAGAGGAAGGAAAATCGCATGAGCCAAAATAAAACGCTTACAACCGCCAGTGGCGCTCCTGTCGCCGACAACCAGAATTCCCGTTCCGCCGGCGCGCGCGGTCCTTTGCTGCTCGATGATTTCCACCTGATTGAGAAGCTTGCTCACTTCAATCGTGAAAACATCCCCGAGCGTCGTGTACACGCCAAAGGCTCAGGTGCTTACGGTACATTTACTGTGACTCGCGATATCACTCAGTACACCAGTGCCAAGCTATTTGAGTCCATCGGCAAACAAACCCCGACATTCTTGCGATTCTCAACCGTAGGTGGCGAACGCGGTTCAGCCGACACCGAACGTGATCCCCGCGGTTTTGCCCTGAAGTTCTACACAGAGGAAGGCAACTGGGACATCGTCGGTAACAACACCCCGGTTTTTTTCATTCGTGATCCGCTGAAGTTCCCCGACTTCATCCATACCCAGAAACGCCTGCCGCAAAGCAATCTGAAAAGCGCGCAGGCGATGTGGGATTTCTGGTCGCATTCGCCTGAGGCGTTGCACCAAGTCACCATTTTGTTTTCGGATCGCGGCATTCCCGACGGTTATCGGCACATGCACGGCTTCGGTAGCCACACCTACAGCCTGATCAACGCCAATGGCGAGCGTCACTGGGTGAAGTGGCACTATAAAACCAGGCAAGGGATCAAGAACCTCGCGCCGGCAGAAGCAGCGCGCCTGGCGGGTACCGATCCGGATTACGCACAGCGTGACTTGTTCGGTGCGATTGAGCGCGGTGATTTCCCGAAATGGAGTGTCAACATTCAGATCATGACCGAAGCCCAAGCGGCGGCTCATTACGAGAACCCGTTTGACGTGACCAAAACCTGGTCGCAGAAAGAGTTCCCACTGATCGAAGTGGGTGAATTGGAGCTCAACCGTAATCCGCTGAACTACTTTGCTGAAGTCGAGCAAGCGGCGTTCGGTCCGAGCAACATGGTCCCGGGTGTTGGTCTATCGCCTGATCGCATGCTGCAAGGCCGTGTGTTCGCTTACGCTGATGCCCACCGCTACCGTGTTGGCACCAATCACCAGCAATTGCCGGTGAATGCGCCTCGCAGCCCGGTCAACACCTACCAGCGCGACGGCTCCATGGCGTTTGGCGGCAATGGTGGTGCAGCGCCGAACTACGAGCCGAACAGCTACGTAGAATCACCGAAACAGGCACCGCGCTATGCGGAACCTGCCTTGGCCCTGAATGGCGCGGCTGATCGTTACGATCATCGCGAAGATACCGACTACTACAGTCATGCTGGGGCGCTGTTCCGCCTGATGAACGATGAGCAGAAAAACCTGCTGGTCAACAACATTGCCGGCGCCATGGCTGGTGTTTCCAGCGATGTGGTCGATCGCCAATTGCAGCATTTCTTCAAGGCCGATCCGGCGTATGGAGAAGCAATCGCAAAGGCACTCAACGTACAGCTTAACTAAGTCTAAACGATAAGCAGAACCGCCCTCATTTGGGCGGTTTTTGCGTTATTTAAGCTGGTTTTCTCAGAATATCTTTGCTTTTGTTGCGTAGGGCGAGTGACCTTCCGGTCAGGTTGGTTCAAACTACAGACTTTCAAGCAGGGAGATGTAGGGCGATGCAAGGTCACCCAGACGTAATCGATTACCTCAACACGTTGCTGACAGGCGAACTGGCCGCGCGTGACCAATATTTCGTGCACTCGCGGATGTATGAGGACTGGGGTTTCACCGAGCTCTACGAACGTATTAACCATGAGATGGAAGAAGAAGCAGGGCACGCTGATGCACTGATGCGCCGGATCCTCATGCTCGAAGGTACCCCTCGTATGCGTCCGGACGATCTGGATGTCGGCACCTCCGTGCCTGACATGCTCGCCGCTGACCTGCGCCTGGAATACAAAGTCCGTGCTGCTCTCTGCAAGGGCATAGAGCTTTGCGAGCTGCACAAGGACTATGTCAGTCGCGAGATGCTGCGAGTTCAGCTGCACGACACCGAGGAGGATCACACCTACTGGCTCGAAAAGCAGTTGGGTCTGATCAAACTGATTGGACTGGAAAATTACCTGCAATCGCAGTTCTGACGCAGTAGGAGCGAGGCTTGCCCACGAAGGGATCGCTGCGGTGCATTCAGACCGAGGTGAGGCCTTCGCGGGCAAGCCTCGCTCCTACAGAAACGCACAAAAAAGCCCCTCTCACTGTTGAAGTGACAGGGGCTTTTTCGTGGGGCAAGGTCAGGCTCGATCACGCTCCAGCAGCGGTTTGAGATAGAAGCCGGTGTGAGACTGCTTCATCTCGGACACTTCCTCCGGTGTACCGACGGCGATGATCTGGCCGCCTTTGGAACCACCTTCCGGCCCCAGGTCCACCAACCAGTCGGCGGTCTTGATCACATCCAGGTTGTGCTCGATCACTACCACGGTATTGCCGTGGTCGCGAAGACGATGCAGTACGTCGAGCAGTTGCTGGATATCCGCAAAGTGTAGGCCGGTGGTCGGCTCATCGAGGATGTAAAGCGTCTTGCCGGTATCGCGCTTGGACAGCTCGCGGGACAGTTTCACCCGCTGGGCTTCACCGCCGGACAGCGTCGTCGCCGATTGCCCCAGCTTGATGTACGAAAGGCCTACGTCCATCAAGGTCTGAAGCTTGCGCGCCAAAGCTGGAACTGCATCGAAGAACACCCGTGCTTCCTCGATGGTCATCTCGAGGGTTTCGTGGATGCTCTTGCCCTTGTACTTGATCTCCAGCGTTTCGCGGTTGTAACGCTTGCTCTTGCAGACGTCGCACGGGACATAGATATCCGGCAGGAAGTGCATTTCCACCTTGATCAGGCCATCGCCCTGACAAGCTTCGCAGCGTCCGCCCTTCACATTGAAGGAGAAGCGCCCCGGTCCGTAACCGCGGGAGCGAGATTCCGGTACACCGGCGAACAACTCGCGAATCGGCGTGAACAGCCCGGTATAGGTCGCCGGGTTGGAGCGTGGCGTGCGACCGATCGGGCTCTGATCGATGTCGACGACTTTATCCAGATGCTCCAGGCCTTTGATGTTGTCGTGAGCTGCCGCTTCCAGAGTCGTGGCGCCATTGAGTGCGGTAGCGCTCAAAGGAAACAGCGTGTTGTTGATCAGTGTCGACTTGCCCGAGCCGGACACACCAGTCACGCAGGTCAGCAGACCGATCGGAATCTCCAGGTCGACGTTACGCAAATTGTTGCCGCGAGCGCCCTTGAGGGCCAGCGACAATTTCTTGTTACGCGGCGTGCGTTTGGCTGGAACTGCGATCTTTACCCGGCCCGACAAGTACTTGCCGGTCAGCGAATCAGGGTGAGCCATGACCTCGGCCGGCGTCCCTTCGGCGACGATATGCCCACCGTGCACGCCGGCGCCCGGGCCGATATCCACCACATAGTCGGCCAGACGAATCGCATCTTCGTCGTGCTCGACCACAATCACCGTGTTGCCGATGTCGCGCAGGTGTTTGAGGGTGCCCAGCAACCGGTCGTTGTCCCGTTGATGCAGGCCGATCGACGGTTCATCGAGGATGTACAGAACGCCCACCAGGCCGGCGCCAATCTGACTGGCCAGACGAATACGCTGGGCTTCGCCGCCCGACAGCGTATCGGCACTGCGATCCAGGGACAGGTAGTCCAGGCCAACGTTGACCAGAAATTGCAGTCGCTCGCGGATTTCCTTGAGAATCTTGTCGGCGATCTCGCCGCGGCGACCGGTCAGTTTCAGCACGCCAAAATATTCACAGGCGTCGCCAATCGGCAGATTGGTCACCGCCGGCAGGGTCTTCTCGCCGACCCACACGTGCCGCGCCTCGCGACGCAGACGAGTGCCGCGGCAATCCGGGCAGGGTTGGGTGCTGAGGAACTTGGCCAGCTCTTCACGGACCGAAGCCGATTCGGTTTCGCGGTAGCGGCGTTCCAGGTTCGGCACGATCCCTTCGAACGGGTGCGAACGTTTGACGATGTCGCCACGGTCGTTCAGGTATTTGAAATCGACGTTCTGCGAGCCACTGCCATGCAGGATGAATTTCTGCTGATCGGCCGGCAGGTCGTTGAACGGCACTTCAAGGCTGAACTTGTAGTGTGAGGCCAGCGAGCCAAGCATCTGGAAGTAATAAACATTGCGCCTGTCCCAGCCGCGAATCGCACCTTCGGCCAGGGTCAGTTCACCGTTCACCAATCGTTTGGTGTCGAAGAATTGTTTAACCCCCAGACCATCGCAGGTCGGGCAGGCGCCGGCCGGGTTGTTGAAGGAAAACAGCTTGGGCTCCAGCTCGCTGATGGCATGGCCGCAGATTGGACAGGCGAAGCGTGCGGAGAAGATGATTTCTTCGCCGGGCTCGTCATCCATCGGCGCAACGAGGGCGATACCGTCTGCCAGTTTCAGCGCGGTCTCGAACGATTCGGCCAGGCGTTGTTGCAAATCGGCGCGGACCTTGAAGCGATCGACCACGACATCGATCGAGTGCTTCTTCTGTTTATCCAGCTTCGGCAGTTCGTCCAGTTCGCAGAGCCTGCCGTTGACCCGGGCCCGCACAAAACCCTGGGCCCGCAGTTCTTCGAAGACCGAGAGGTGCTCGCCCTTGCGCTCGCGGATCACCGGGGCCAGCAGCATCAGTTTGCTGCCCTCCGGTTGTGCCAGCACCAGATCGACCATCTGGCTGACGGTCTGGGCTTCCAGCGGAATGTCATGGTCCGGGCAGCGCGGAATACCGACGCGAGCGTAGAGCAGGCGCAGGTAGTCGTAGATTTCGGTAATGGTGCCGACCGTCGAACGCGGGTTGTGCGAGGTCGACTTCTGTTCGATGGAGATCGCTGGCGACAGACCTTCGATGGTGTCGACGTCAGGTTTTTCCATCATCGACAGGAATTGCCGGGCGTAGGCCGACAGCGATTCGACATAACGGCGCTGGCCTTCGGCGTACAGCGTGTCAAAGGCCAGGGACGACTTGCCGGATCCGGACAGGCCGGTGATAACGATCAGTTTGTCCCGTGGCAGGGTCAGGTCGATGTTCTTCAGGTTGTGGGTTCGGGCCCCACGAATCAGGATCTTGTCCAAAGTGGCCTCGCTCGGCGGGCGTCGAAAACGTAGGAGTATACGGCCAAATACTGGATGGATGCACACTATCAAATGCGGGGTGCGCAACCTCGCATGAAGACTGCGTCATCTGTGCGCGTCATAGCGTCGCGATGTACCCCGTCAATCGATGGGACTGGTAGAATCGCCGCCGGTTCACATGAGGTTTTTCCATGCACGATCCCCACAGCGAACGCATGAGTGGCAGTGAGACCCGCGCAGCAAGCGGTCTGGCCCTGGTGTTCGCCTTCCGTATGCTTGGCATGTTCATGGTGTTGCCGGTTCTGGCGACCTATGGGATGGACCTGGCAGGAGCGACCCCTGCCCTCATCGGGTTGGCGATTGGCGCTTACGGCCTGACCCAGGCGGTTTTTCAGATTCCTTTTGGCTTCATTTCCGACCGCATCGGTCGTCGTCCGGTGATTTATCTGGGGCTGATCATCTTCGCTCTGGGAAGTGTACTGGCGGCCAATGCCGATTCGATCTGGGGCGTCATCGCCGGACGCATCCTGCAAGGTGCAGGGGCGATTTCCGCGGCGGTCATGGCGTTGCTGTCAGACCTGACCCGCGAACAGCATCGGACCAAAGCCATGGCCATGATCGGCATGACGATTGGTCTGTCATTCGCTGTCGCCATGGTTGTAGGACCGTTGCTGACCCGTGTTTTCGGTCTGTCCGGGTTGTTCTTCGCCACTGGTGGCATGGCGCTGTTCGGCATCGTCATCGTGATGTTCATGGTGCCGCGTGCTACCGGGCCGTTGCAGCACCGGGAGTCCGGCGTCGCGCGACAGGCGCTGATACCGACGCTCAAGCACCCGGACCTGCTGCGCCTGGATCTGGGCATTTTTGTGTTGCACGCGATGTTGATGTCGAGCTTCGTGGCATTGCCCCTGGCCTTGGTCGAAAAGGCCGGGCTGCCCAAGGAGCAGCACTGGTGGGTGTACCTGACCGCGCTGCTGATTTCCTTCTTTGCCATGATCCCGTTCATTATCTACGGCGAGAAGCGACGCAAAATGAAACGAGTTTTGCTCGGTGCCGTCGTGACGCTGATGTTCACTGAGCTATTCTTCTGGCAGTTCGGCGACAGCTTGCGGGCTCTGGTAATCGGCACGGTGGTGTTCTTCACCGCGTTCAATCTGCTGGAAGCCTCTTTGCCATCGCTGATCAGCAAGGTTTCACCGGCAGGCGGCAAGGGCACGGCGATGGGGGTTTATTCCACCAGTCAGTTCCTCGGTTCGGCACTGGGCGGGATCCTCGGCGGCTGGCTGTTCCAGCATGGCGGTTTGTCGGTTGTGTTCCTTGGATGCGCAGGTCTGGCTGCCCTCTGGTTAGCCTTTGCTGTTACCATGCGAGAACCTCCGTATGTGACAAGCCTGCGCTTGCCGTTGTCGCCCGAAGCGATTCGTGAAGCTGGCCTGATCGAGCGCCTGAAGGCCGTCGTTGGAGTAACCGATGCAATCGTGGTTGCCGATGAAGCGGCGATTTACATCAAACTGGACACCGAATTATTGGATCGCACTACCTTGGAGCGTCTGGTGAACAACCCGGCCGCGACAGCGTGCGAAGCCTAGGAGAACGTTATGGCCCGTGGGGTTAACAAAGTCATATTGGTCGGCACTTGCGGCCAGGATCCCGAAGTTCGCTACTTGCCTAACGGTAACGCCGTGACCAACCTGAGTCTGGCGACCAGCGAACAGTGGACCGACAAGCAAACCGGTCAGAAAGTCGAAAAGACCGAATGGCACCGTGTGTCGATGTTCGGCAAGGTTGCTGAAATTGCCGGCGAATACCTGCGTAAAGGTTCGCAGGTCTACATCGAAGGCAAACTGCAAACCCGCGAGTGGGAAAAAGACGGTATCAAGCGTTACACCACTGAAATCGTGGTCGACATGCAAGGCACCATGCAGCTGCTGGGCGGCCGTCCACAGCAGGGCGACCAACAAGGCGGGGGCAACAACTACCAGCAGTCCGCCCCGGCTCCACGCCAACAGGCGCCGCGTCCGCAGCAGTCGGCACCGCAACAATCGCGTCCGGCTCCACAGCAGCAGGCCGCTCCGCAGCCAGCTCCGGATTTCGACAGCTTTGATGACGATATCCCGTTCTAATTCCTACCTAAGACTATTTTGTAAGGTTTAGCCTCGAAACCCCCAATCAGTCCTTTGACTGGTCGGGGGTTTTCTTTTGCGCCTCATTTTGTAGGAGCCAGCTTGCTGGCGAAAAACGATGACGCGGTTTGCCTGATTACCCGCGTGACCGTTCTTCGCCAGCAAGCTTGGTTCCTACAGGATTGCGGTCCGCGCCGAGTGCAGTTTCTTGTAGCTATCGATCAACCGCAGGTGCCTGTCGAGCCCCTCCAGTTTCATGCTGGTCGGTGTCAAGCCATGGAAGCGCACGCTGCCGTCCACCGATCCGATCGCTGCATCCGTCCGCTCGCTGCCAAACATCCGCCGGAAATTGGCCTCGTAATCTTCCAGTTCCAGGTCTTCGTCCAGCTTCATCTCCAGCACCACATTCACGGCCTGGTAGAACAAGCCACGCTCAACCGTGTTGTCGTTGTACTGCAGGAACATTTCCACCGCCTCTTTCGCCTCTTCAAATTGCTGCAAGGCGAGATAGATCAGCAGCTTCAACTCCAGGATCGTCAGCTGACCCCAGGCGGTATTGTCGTCAAACTCGATGCCGATCAGGGTGGTGATATCGGTGTAGTCGTCCAGCTCACTTTCCACCAGGCGCTCAACCAGCGCTTGCAGTTCGTCTTCGTCCAGGCGATGCAGGTTCAGAATATCGGCGCGGAAAAACAGCGCTTTGTTGGTGTTATCCCAGATCAGATCGTCTACCGGATAAATTTCCGAATAGTTCGGTACCAGGATGCGGCAGGCCTTCGCGCCGATATGCTCGTAGACCGCCATGTACACTTCCTTGCCCATGCCTTCGAGAATGCCGAACAAGGTCGCGGCTTCTTCGGCATTCGAGTTTTCACCCTGGCCGGAGAAGTCCCACTCTACAAATTCGTAATCAGACTTGGCACTGAAGAAGCGCCACGACACCACGCCGCTGGAATCGATGAAGTGCTCGACGAAGTTATTCGGCTCGGTTACTGCGTGACCTTCAAAAGTCGGCTGTGGCAGGTCGTTGAGGCCTTCGAAACTGCGGCCCTGCAGCAATTCCGTCAAGCTGCGTTCCAGCGCCACTTCCAGGCTCGGATGCGCGCCGAACGAGGCGAACACACCGCCGGTACGCGGGTTCATCAACGTGACGCACATCACCGGGAACTCGCCACCCAGGGACGCATCTTTAACCAGCACGGGGAAACCCTGCTCTTCCAGCGCCTGGATACCGGCCAGAATCCCGGGGTATTTCGCCAACACTTCGGCCGGCACGTCAGGCAGTGCAAATTCACCTTCGATGATTTCGCGTTTTACCGCGCGTTCGAAGATCTCCGACAGGCACTGCACCTGGGCTTCGGCCAGCGTGTTACCGGCACTCATGCCGTTGCTGAGGAACAGGTTTTCGATCAGGTTGGACGGGAAATACACCACCTCACCGTCTGACTGGCGCACGTACGGCAGCGAGCAGATGCCGCGCTCTTCATTGCCGGAGTTGGTATCGATCAGATGGGAGCCACGCAGTTCGCCGTCACGGTTGTAAATCTTCAGGCAGTATTCGTCGAGAATTTCAGTCGGCAGTTCATCCTTGCGACCAGGCTTGAACCAGCGTTCATGCGGGTAATGCACAAACGGCGCGTTGGCGATGTCTTCGCCCCAGAACTGGTCGTTGTAGAAAAAATTACAGTTCAGACGCTCGATAAACTCGCCCAGCGCCGACGCCAACGCGCCTTCTTTGGTCGCGCCCTTGCCATTGGTAAAGCACATCGGCGAGTGCGCATCGCGGATGTGCAGCGACCACACATTGGGCACGATATTGCGCCACGAAGCGATTTCAATCTTCATGCCCAGGTCCGCCAGAATGGCTGACATATTGGCGATGGTTTGCTCCAGCGGCAGGTCCTTGCCGGCAATATAAGTGCTCGCCTCGGAATTAGAAGCAGGCATCAATAACGCCTGGGCATCGGCGTCGAGGTTTTCCACCTCTTCGATCACAAACTCAGGCCCGGCTTGCACTACTTTTTTCACGGTGCAACGGTCGATGGATCGCAGAATGCCCTGGCGGTCCTTGTCGGAGATGTCCGCTGGCAACTCGACCTGGATCTTGAAAATCTGGTTGTAGCGGTTTTCCGGGTCAACAATGTTGTTCTGCGACAGGCGGATGTTATCCGTGGGAATACTGCGAGTGTCGCAGTACAACTTCACGAAATAAGCTGCACACAACGCCGACGAAGCCAGGAAATAGTCGAATGGACCAGGTGCCGAGCCATCGCCCTTATAGCGGATAGGTTGATCGGCCACCACCGTGAAGTCATCGAACTTGGCTTCAAGCCGAAGGTTGTCGAGAAAGTTGACCTTGATTTCCATGGGGGGATTACCAGAATAACGGGCTAGACAATTTGGCCGCCATTATCCGGTATTTCAGCCGTAAGTCTTGCGGGTAGCTTATTTATGTCCATACCGGCGATGGATGGGTCAATCGAGTATCAGGTGTGGCAAAAACCGGCTCGAATCCTTGGTGATCAAACTGTTGTCTTCCCGCACGCCAATCCCCGCTGCTTGATCCCCGATTACCCAAGAGCCAATCAGCGTAAAGCTATCGCCAAACTGCGGCAGCGGGGCGAATTCCTGAAGGATAAACGGCGCATCGGTGTAGGGGCCGTCTTCTTTTACGATCAGGCCGTCGGCGGTTTGCAATTCAATGTTGGCGCCTTCCCGGGAGAAGAACGGCTTGCGCACCCAGCCCTTGGGTACCGCTTTGCTCGGGTCGGCATCCAGGTGCGCCGCGAGCAGGTTCGGGTGACCTTTGTTGAACTCCCACAGCAGCGGCAAAATGCCCTTGTTGGAAATGATCGATTTCCACGCCGGTTCGAAAAACTGTGTATCGCTCTGGGCAATCGCAGCACCAAAGGGCTCGTGGAAGATGAACTCCCAGGCATGCAGCTTGAACAGGTGAGGAATCCAGCGATCTTCCAGGTCGACGAAGCATCCTTCATGGGTGAGGCCGATGTCCTCGATGTCGATGTGCCGTGACTCGATGCCGACTTTTTCCGCGATCAGGCGCAGATAGTCGGTGGTGCCTTTGTCTTCGACCGAGTCTTTCATCGAGGCGAAATAGAAGGGCTGTTTGAGCTGCAGTTGGGCAAAGGCCTGATGCAACTTGGTGTCGATGCTGTTGAACTGATCGGCATGTTTGGGCAGCAAACCACGTTCGATACATTGTTCCAGCCAACCCCACTGAAACGCCGCTGCCTCATACAGGCTGGTCGGCGTGTCGTAGTTGAGTTCCAGCAACTTGGCCGGCCCGCTGCCGTTGTAGGAAAAATCCATACGCCCGTACAGATGCGGGTGGCCTTCGAGCCATGAAGTGCGAAGCATGTCGAAGAATGGCGCGGGAATGCTCAGGCGCTCCAGCAAGTCCTCGCTCTGAACCACGCGGGCCACCAGGTCCATGCACATCTCATGAATCTCGGTGGTCGGGTCTTCGAGATCGTGCTCGATCTGTTTGAGCGTGAACTGGTAATACGCGCTCTCGTCCCAATAAGGTTCGTCGTCGATGGTATGGAACAGGAAGCCAAGACTTTCAGCGGTCTGTTTCCAGTCATGACGCTCGGCGCAGAGGATCTTCTTCATGGTGCTCGTTCCTTAACTGCTCGATTGGCCAGCGCTGCTCGAACCGCCCCAACCGCTGCGGGCGCTGGCTTTGCTGCCGAAGCCGCCACGGGATGTGGACGACGCAACGGAAATCGGCTTGCTGGCGGAACGGACTGAGTCGGTATAGCTGCTGCTGCCGTACCTTGCCTGATTGGATTTGGTAAAGGTTGCGCCTTTCGAAATCCGCTGGTTAAGCGTCGAGGAGCCGTAGTTGCCGCGATCATCGCGGTAGCGGTAGACCGGCTGGGAGTAATAGCTGTTGCGGTTGTTGCTCAGCATGTTGCCGATCAGCAGGCCGGTCAGCAGGCTGGTGCCGGAGAACCCGGAGCCGCCACTGTTCGCTTCTGAGGCGGGCAATTGAGCCTTGGCGGCGTCCACTTGGGATTGGGTCACCTCGCCATCGGCGGTCAGTTCGAAACCACCCAGCTTGGGGATGAACTTGCCGGCGGAATCCTGCTGACACCAGTCAGCGACAAAGTCGGCATCGCAATCGGCCTGGTTGTCGTACACCGGCGCGATACGGCGATGCTCAGCCATGGCGGCCATGTAGGCGTCAGAGCAGACGTCCACCGGGAGCTTTTCATCGGCACACTGCTGAACAGACTGGAAGTTGTACTTCTTCTGCATCGCGTAAGTTTTTTCTTCCTGGCCGCAGCCTGATATCGCCATGGCGACCGACGCTGCCAGCGAGAGCTGAACGTACTTGCTTCGTTTCATCGGGATCTCCGTGGCGCAATCAGTTCTGGGAAGGGGTCATGCACGCGGCGTTCAACATGCCGACGCTGATGGCCACTGCCGCGATATAGATGCCCGCAGCGATTTCACCTTTTTTAATCCGTTCAGAGGCGCCTTTAAGCACCAGGCTGGTCAGCAGAAACGCCAGCAGCTGCACGAAAGCGGCGATCACTGCCCAAACGACGAAGTCCAGAAGGCTGATCGAGTAGGCAATCACATTGCTGGCTGGAATGGCGAAACCGATCATGGCGCCTCCCAGGGCGATCGCGGCGGCAACGTTACCCGAACGGATCAGTTCGAACTCCCGGTGCGGCGTGATTCGGGTGTAGATGAACTGAAACAGCGCGAACAGCACGGCAGCGCCAAGAATGTACAAAACAAACCCGAGCACGGCGGCTTTGTTCAGGGAGATGGAGAGCGCTTCAAGCATGGACTTCTTCCTTTTTAAAAAGTGTTCAGGTCAGTGGTGTACAGCGAAATGCCCAGCGAAGTGCTCAAGCTGATGGTGCCTTCGGCGTCTTCTTCGACCGAAAACAGCAGGAATTCCCGGCGATCGGTCAGGCCGGTTTCCCGGACGTATAGCATCGAACGGTGTTCGATACTGTAGGACTCATCCGGATTTTTCAGGTGTTCGCTCAGCGCCACCAGTTCCGTCTGGCCGCTCTCGGTGCCCCATTCGCGGGTGTATTCGACGCCGTCGTGGTTGTAGGTCGGCAGGCCAATCAAGCTTTGAGGGCCGGCCAGCCGACTCAGCTCCGCTTCACTGTTGATGGTGATGTAACTGAGGTAATTGAACAGGATCACCGACTCGACCTGTCCGGCGATGCCACCGGTAGTGTGTACTTGCAGCCAGTAATCTTCGTCGTTCATGTAATAGCGCGACAGCCAGGTCGACTGCCCGAGATCAACAGTGCCAGCGCTCCAGATTTGCTGGGAGCCAGGGATGACCACAGTGGTGTTACCGTCGAGCAACAACTTCAGGGTGGTATCGAACATCACCTCTTTGCCCAATGTCAGGCCCAGTGGACCGATGGCGGGCAGGGTTTCATCGGTTGCCCATTTCGATTGCGTATTCGCTTTCGGGGCCTCAAGCCCCATCAACTGCTTAAACCATCCCATGGGTGATTTCCTTGAGGCGCATGGAGGCGATGTAGAAGAGTTCGCCGCCCTCGACGCGAGTGGCGCCGGGTGGGTTGATCGACGGGTGTCGGGCGCCTTTGGCGCGGTAGCCGATAAGGGTCGCGTTGTGGTGTTCTTTCATCTGTGCGTACAGATCGCCGAACGTTGCTTCAAAGGTGTCGGGCAGTTTCATCAAGTATTGGGTGGCGCCTTGACCCACGCACAGCAATTCATTGATGACCACGGATGAGCCCGGATCCTGAGAGGCGCGCACCAACATCTCGATGGCCATGCTCGAGGTGCACTCCAGGCGGGGCGCGTAGGCGCTGGCGAGCGCAGCGATTTCACTTTCATTGAAGTGGGCGACCACATGGCCGACAGGGCTCAGTTGATTGACCGCCAGCACGGTGGCCAGGGTCAGATCGTCTGAGTGGGTACGCACCAGGACGCGCTCGGCACCGGGAACGCCGGCACGCAGCAAAAGTGCGGCAGAGGACAGGCTTTCGCCTTTGATAAAGTCCGCTTTGCCCGGCATGGGATTTTCTTCGAGGTCGCAATCGCAAATGACGATCAGGTTGTCATTGGATGTTTCGTCCTGCAGCAATAATTCAACGACCCGCTCGCTGGATGCGCCTTCCCAGCCGATGAGAACCGTATGGCCGACCTTGCCGGTGAAATCGCCTTTACCCTTCATGCCTTTTCTCCATACATCGATGACACTGCTGGTGGTTTTGCCGATGGCTGCCGTCAGCAGCGCAATGCCCCCGAGCATGACCCAGGTCGCCACGAAAATTCGTCCTGCGGCTGTTTGTGGCGCGAGATCGCCATAGCCGACAGTGAGTGTGGTGGTGAGATAGAAGTAGGTAAACGTGGCGGCGGCGATGAGATGTTGTTCGCCCAGAAGCACCAGGCCGATCCAGGCCGTACTCAGGTGGATGCCCAACGCAATGGCCAGGCCTGCCCAGCCGAACCGATGGAAGAAGGATGAGGCGTACGTGCGCAATAAAAGGAAAATTGACATTACATCCCTGACTCCGTGGGGCTCATTCCTGGCGACGTAATCGCTCTGGCGTCTGAGTGCTCAAGTGCGTTTACCGGGCGGCATTAAACCTGCTGCGCGGCGTAGATAACAGTACCTTGGCTGCAATAAACCCGGCGATCGCCCCAAAGATATGCCCTTCGAAGGACATGCCCTGGCGAGGAAGGAAGCCAAAGATCAAGCCGCCATAGAGCAGGACCACGACACTGGCTGTTATCAGGTTGCTCCAGCTCCTCTGGAACCAGGCGCGCGACAGAAGATACGCCCACAGCCCGAATACCCATCCGCTGGCACCGACGTGTACACCTGAAAAACCGAACAGCCAGACCAGCGAACCGCCCAGCAAAATAATGATAGCGCTGACGACCATGAACCGGCTGAGTCCTTCGACAATGACCAGGGTACCGAGGATCAAAAAGGCAATCAGGTTGGTGCTCAGGTGCGCAAAGGACCCATGCAAGAAAGGCGAGGTGATGATGCCGGCCAATCCGTGCAGTGTTCTCGGCACCAGGCCGAAGGCAGTCAGGCTGTAGCCGGTCGCAACATTGAGCAATTGCAGCACAACCATGAAGAGGGCCACGCCTGCGATTGTCTTGAAACCCTTCAGGGTATCCATCCGTGACCTCGACTCAAAAAAGAAGGGCAATCAATTAATGCCTGTCAGTCAAGCACAACCCATGTGGGAGCGGGCTTGCTCGCGAAGGCAGTGTGTCAGGCAACATTGATGTCGACTGACACTCCCTCTTCGCGAGCAAGCCCGCTCCCACAGGTTCCGCAGCTCGGCATTAAATGCCCTTCCTGCTGCGGTGTTGCTTACTCAGCCGATTTTTTCTTCAGGCGCTCCAGAATCGCATTGGCGCTGCCTTCGTTCGGCGTGATGCCGGCTTCGCGCAGCTTGCGCTCCAGGTCGGTGCCGGTCGATGCATCGGCCAGTTGGTCCTGGGCTTGCAGTTCAGCGGCACGTTGCTGCTGCTTGGCTTGCAGGCGGTTCAGCGTACCGACGGCGGTTTCCAGTTTGCCGTTGGCGCCGCCACTGGCGATCGAAGCACTGACCTGGGCTTTCTGTACGCTTTCACGCGCCTTGGCCATGTCCACTTGCTGACGCAGGCTTTTGATGCGGTTTTCGGCCTTGGTGATGTCTTTACGCATGCTGTCCGCGTAACCGCCGAATTCGGTGGCCTGCTTCTGCTCGACATCCAGTTCATTGGTCAGGGTCGAAATGGCTTCGGCCACTTCCAGTGCCAGATCTTCGCGGTTGGCCTGGATCGCGGCCAGGGCCTTGGATTCCAGGTCCTTGATCTTGGCGTTGTACTCGCTGACGCGATCAGTCGACAGTTTGTGCTTGGCCATGATGGTGACCAGCTCACGCTTGGCGTTGGCCAGCGCGCTGTCAGCATCGCGAATTTCCTGGTCGAGGATGCGCAGGGCCTGTTGGTCGACGATCGATTCACCGACTTCATTGGCACCGCCACGCAGCGCGGTGAACAATTTGCTCCAGATGGACTGAGTCATTGGATAGTTCCTGTTCCCGAAAAATTAGATGAAGAAACGTTCGAAGGCTTCGCTGGCGCGCTGGACGTTGTCGACGAGGGTTTTGACCTCGGTCACGACGTTGGTCAGGCTGGAGTCGGAGCTCAACGCGCCGAACATGTTGTAAACGACCTGACCGTTGGGCATGGACTCGATACCGATCGAGGACAGCGGGAACATTTCCCGGCTGCGCAGCACGGCATCGTTGAAGGCCGGTACGTCGTTGATGGACTCGACATCGACCAGAACGGTATCGACGATGACCTGATCGCCCACCACCGCGATGTAAATCGGCAAACCACCGAAATCGTTCATTTCCAGCTTGATGCTGGACTCGGAGCCTTGAACGAGGGAGAGGGTGATGTCGTTCGAAACCACTTCGTCGAGGGCCTGAAGGGCGCTGTAGAGGCGATCGATGTTCCAGTTATTACCTGCGCTCATGTAATTCTCCGACATGAATGAGCCAGCCAGAATCGGTTGGCGTAGCTGTTTCTCCATCTGCTTGAGCAGGCTTCGATTTTCGGGAAGCACCCAAGTCTCGTGTTTCACATAGCCGGCGGCACCCAGGCCCGCGCGCATCTGCTTCATGTAGAAGCTGGAGGGTTTTTTCGCGGACGGTTTCGAGCGCTCTCCCTTGCTGCTCGCGGAATCGGTAACAGATCCGGTAGGCGGATCTGATGGAGAGCTGCTTTGCATGATGCTGGCCTCGTTGTGAAAAATCTCACGCGTGAGAAACACTACAGGCATTTTTTGCAGCTCTCAATAGCTCACGCGTGAGATTTTTTCGACTGTGTAGGAGCGGGCTTGCCCGCGAAGACGGCAGCACAGTCAACATTGATGTTGCCTGATACACCGCTTTCGCGGGCAAGCCCCAATGCCAGTCAGTTAAGCGAGTAAACCCGCTTTTCGTAGGAGCCAGGCTTGCCGGCGAAGGCGCACTTAAGGACGTCTTCGCCGGCAAGCCTGGCTCCTACAGATCCGATTTGCCCTTAACTGACTGGCATTGGGGCAAGCCCGCCCCCACAGGTTTCTCACCTCAACCAGCCAGAAAATCGTCGGTGGACACCACGCTGGCATAGGCAAAACCCAGGGCCGACATGAAGGCGGCGTGAACGTGGGCGGCCGGCACGGTGACGCCGTTGAACTCCAGGTCAAGGGTGGCGCAGGCGTCGTGAATCACCGTGACGGTGTAGCCCAGATCGGCGGCGGCGCGGGTGATGCCGTCGATGCACATGTGGCTCATGCTCCCGACCACCACCAGGTGCTCGATGCCTTGCTGGTCGAGGAGGGCTTCCAGCTCAGTCTCGCGGAACGAGTTGACGAAGTGTTTGAGCACCACCGGTTCGTCGGCGCGGTTAAGGACTTTGGGGTGCAACTTCGCACCTTCGGAGCCTGGCGTGAAGAACGGTGCGGCGTCGGAGGTGAATTCGTGGCGGATATGCACCACCGGATCACCGGCCTCGCGAAACGCCTGAATCAACCGTGCGGCGTTGTCTGCTGCGGCGTCGGCGTCCACCAGCGGCCACTTGCCCTGGGGGAAGTAGTCGTTCTGGATATCGACTACGATGAGTGCTTGCTTGGCCATGACTGTTTCCTCGAAGTGTGTGTTGGGTGTGCAATCAAGTATTGGGTTTAGCGGGCTGTGCGAGGATTGGCCGCACCGACAATAGAAGGGGGAAAACTGACAATGGGTGTAGAAAGGGCAGTCGCCGAACTGGGAGTGCTGATTTATCCCGGTGCGCAGATGGCGGCGGTGCATGGGCTGACGGACCTTTTCGGCGTGGCCAACCGGATCGCCGCCGAGCATCAGGCGGCGCAGCTACCGTTGCTGCGGGTCAGTCACTGGCAGGTCGATGGCGATCAAGTGCCCGAGCGGGTCTATGACACTCATCCTGGCCCGGCCGGCGCATTGGTCGCCGTGTTGATCCCGCCCTCGATCGGAGGTTTTTCCAAGGGGCAGGCGCCCCAAGGACTGATTCGCTGGATTCGGCAGCAACACGCCAACGGTGCGACCCTTGGCGGGGTCTGCGTGGGTTCTATTCTATTGGCCGAAAGCGGCCTGCTCGATGGCCGTAGCGCCACTACCCACTGGACTTCGGCCAAGGCCTTCGCCGAGCGTTATCCGGCGATCAAACTCAAGGCCGACACGCCCATAGTCGATGATGGCGACCTGATCACCACCGCCGGCTTGATGGCCTGGTCAGAGCTGGGGTTGTGGCTGGTGAACCGCTTGCTCGGGCCGAGTATCGCTACCGGCACGGCGCGGTTTCTGGTGGTGGAACACAGCGACAGCGCGAGCGAGTGCGGCAGCAATTTTTCACCGATTCTCAGCCATGGCGATGCGTCGATTCTCAAGGTCCAACATTGGTTGCAAAGCACCGGGGCGACCGATGTTTCGGTGGCGGCGATGGCCGAGCGGGCGGGGCTGGAAGAGCGCACTTTCCTGCGGCGTTTTCGTGCGGCGACCGGGTTAAAACCCACCGAGTACTGCCAGCACCTGCGAGTCGGCAAGGCACGGGAAATGCTCGAGTTTACCAACGGCACCATTGATCACATTGCCTGGACCGTGGGTTACCAGGACCCGAGTGCGTTTCGGGCAACGTTCAAAAAGATTACCGGGCTGGCGCCGAGTGATTACCGGGCGCGGTTTGGTGTGTCTGCGACCGCGGCAACGGCTCGGTAGCGAGCATCACCACAGATCAAAATGTGGGAGCGGGCTTGCTCGCGAAAGCGGTCTATCATTCGACATTGATGCTAACTGACCCACCGCATTCGCGAGCAAGCCCGCTCCCACATTAGATCTGCGTCAGGCTTTGGTCGTGCAAAATGCCGGAAGTATTGGAAGGCGTCGTGCAGAATAAAACAGGCTTGGTGCCATCATGCATTTCGCAACCGGCTGATTTGAACCCCGTTTTGCTCCAGCCGCTGTTGGCCTGATCTCTGCACCCCTTCAACTACATTCATCAAGCGCAGATTGAAGGGGAACGCATGACCCCAACAAACCGCAAGAAACTGGTGCTCGCCCATTCGGTGCGCCCCGACGCCTCGCTGCACGAAGTCGAAACCAATCGCGCGCTGGCCCGTTGGCTGGCGCAGGTCGTCGGGCTCGAATACGGCGGCAGTTATGACGTGGACCTGCATAGCGGCCGTGATGTTTATCTGTTGCCGACTCAGACGCTGGTGGGCGTTGCTGCCGCCCGGCAGTTGGGTGTCAAAGGGCCGGAGGATTTGTGGGGCGGTTACGTCGACCACGATTTCATCTGCACCAAAGCCATCAGCCATGGGTTGTTGAATCGCTATGCGTTCGCACCCGAAGGTTGGGTGCCGTTGTTTTCCGAACGGGTGCGCAGTGTCGTGCTTGATGGCCTCAGCGTGTTCTCCCTGGAGGATGCTCGCCCGGCAGCGGAGCATCTGCTCTACAGCGGTCCGATCCGCATGAAGCCTATTCATGCCTGCGCCGGACGCGGTCAGGAAGTGATCGAAAGCCTCGATCAGTTCGACGCCATCCTCGCTCGTCCCGAGGTCAAAACGTTGTTCACCGAAGGTGTGGTGCTGGAACAAGACTTGACCGAGGTGGTCACCCATAGCATCGGTCAAAGCTTCATCGGCGACAAAGTGCTGAGTTATTGCGGTGATCAATACTTGACCGAAGACGGTCAGGGCGAGCAGGTTTATGGAGGCTCCAACCTGTTGGTGGTGCAGGGCTATTACGAGGATCTGCTGGCGCTGGAACTGCCGGATGACACAAGGCTGGCGATCCAGCAAGCGCAGGTGTTCGACAGCGCAGCGGATGAAGCCTACCCCGGTTTCTACGCCTCGCGACGCAACTACGACATCGCCCAGGGGCTGGACTGCAATGGCAAAAAACGCAGCGGCGTGCTCGAACAGTCCTGGCGCATCGGCGGTGCAAGCAGTGCTGAAGTCGCGGCGCTGCAGAGCTTCGTCAACAACCCCGGCTTGCGCGCAATTCGCGTGTCGTCGGTCGAAACCTATACCGACCGACCGCTGCCGGCCAACGCCATTGAGGTTTATCGCGGACCAGCGGAACACAGTGACTTTCTTCTCAAGTACGTAACGGTCAAATCCTATGACGGCTAGAAGCGAAACCATTGCGATCGACATCGACGATGAACAGATGAGCGGGACCTTTCTCAGTCCCAAATCGAAAGTCCCGGGTGTGCTTTTCGTCCACGGTTGGGGCGGTAGTCAGGAACGTGATCTGGAGCGCGCCAAGGGCATCGCCGGTTTGGGTTGCGTGTGCCTGACGTTCGACTTGCGCGGCCATACCGGCGGGACCGGTATTCCATTGTCGCGGATAACCCGCGAAGACAATCTGCGCGACCTGCTGGCAGCCTACGACCGCTTGCTCGCTCACCCGGCGCTCGACACTTCAGCGATCGCCGTGGTCGGTACCAGTTATGGGGGTTATCTGGCGGCGATCCTGACCTCCTTGCGCCCGGTGCGCTGGTTGGCATTGCGGGTGCCAGCGTTGTATCGCGACGACTTTTGGCACACGCCCAAGCGTGAGCTGGACAAGCTCGATTTGCGCGATTATCGCAGCACGCGGGTCAGCGCCGACAGCAATCGCGCGCTGCATGCCTGTTCGCAATTTACCGGGGATGTGTTGCTGGTGGAGTCCGAGACCGATGCCTATGTGCCCCACGCGACCATCATGAGTTACCGCGCCGCGTGTCAGCAGACCCACTCGCTGACTCACCGGATTATCGACGGTGCCGATCACGCCTTGAGCGAGCCTGTCTCGCAACAGGCGTACACCTCAATCCTGGTGGGCTGGATCACGGAAATGGTGGTGGGCGAGCGGTTGAGCATTATTCAGTCGAGTTAGATTTGCAGTGTTCTTGCGATCATTCGCGAGCAAGCCCGCTCCCACATTTGATCCGCACTGCCTGTCTAAGCGCTATCAATGTGGGAGCGGGCTTGCTCGCGAAAGCGGCATCCGTTTCAACCAATCTCTCAAGAAGGTTTCTTCTGGATCCGCAACGACCTCGCCTTGGCCTCCACCACCAGGTACATCACCACGGTAATCAGCAGCGGCAAGAGGAAATAGATCGCCCGATAAGCGAGCAACCCCGCCACCAGGCTTCCCCGCGAGACCTCATGTTGCAGCAACGCCACGAACACCGCCTCCAAGACGCCGAGCCCGGCCGGAATGTGGGTAATAACCCCGGCAAAGGCGCTGATCAGCAACACGCCAAGCACCAGCGGATAGTCCAGCTTGCTTGGCAGCAGGGTGAAGATCACCGCCGCCATCAGCGACCAGTTCAGCGCGCCGAGGGCCAGTTGCAGGACGGCCATGTGCAGCGACGGCAGATTGATTTCCACGCCGCGAATCGACCACTCCCGTCGCCTGGAAAACCGGCAGGCCGCCAGATAACCCGCGCTCAGCAGCAGCAATAACATGCCCACGCCTTGCAGGGCATCGCTGCTCAACTTCCAGCCCGGCGGCATTCGCACCAGTCCGCTGCTGAACACTGTGCCGGCAATCACCATGTAGCCGAACCAGTTGGTCGCCAGGCTCAGCCCGAGGATTTTCGCGATGCCGCTTTTGCTCACGCCAAGCCGCGAATACAGCCGATAACGCATGGCGACCCCGCCGACCCAGGCGCTCAGGTTAAGGTTGAAGGCATAGCTGATGACGCCCACTGGCAGGATCTGTCGCCAGGTCAGGTCCTGTCGGATATAGGTGCGACCGATCAGGTCGAAACAGGCGTACACCAGAAAACTCATCAGGGTTATCCCGAATGCGAGGATCAGTGTGCGCACTTTGAAATCGGCGAGGGTATCGAACACTTCGCCCCACTCGATGCGCTGGGCAAGCATCGTGAACAGCACGATCAGCGCCAGAAAAAACAGCATCGTCAGCGGCTTTTTCCAGCGGTGCCAGTGGGATTTTCGCGGCGTGTCGGAGTGAGGGGCAGGCTGCGCATCAGAATGCCTCATGCCTTATCGCTCCCGGTCGGATGGATGAAGGGTTTCAGGCGCGGTTTATGCGCCGGCAGCCAACCGGCCCACGCCGGGAAATGCCGCAGGAAGTGAAACACCAGAAAGCCGACGGTCATGTGCCAGATCCGCCCGCGAGGCGCCTTGTTCGCCGACATGACCTGGCAGTGATTGCTGCTCAATTCGTCGAGACGCTCGAACAGGTCGCGGTTGAAGGCTCGGTCGCGGATCAACACATTGGCTTCCAGGTTCAGGGCCAGGCTCAGCGGATCGAGGTTGCTTGAGCCGACGGTACTCCAGTCCTCGTCGACCAGGGCGACTTTGCCATGCAGGGGTCGGTCGCAATATTCGTAAATCGCTACACCGGCTCGCAGCAGATAATCGTAGGTCATGCGCGCGGCAAGTCTGGCTACCCGCAAATCCGGCTGCCCTTGAAGAATCAGGCGCACCTCGACGCCGCGCCGCGCCGCGTTGCGGATCTCGCGCAGCAGCCGATAGCCTGGAAAGAAATAGGCGTTGGCGATCACCACGCGATGTCGGGCGCCGCGCACTGCCCGCAAATACACCTCTTCGATATCGCCCTGATGTTCGCCATTGTCGCGATACACCAGCCGTACCTGACCATCATGATCGCTGACCGCCAGTTCCGCGCGCCGCTGTCTGCGGCGTTGCCACCAATATTTGGCCCGGGCCGGGCGACCGCTTTGCAGCAAGGCAAAATGATGAATATCGGCCACCGCCGGACCTTGCACTTCAACCGAATAATCCTGTTTGGCCTCCGGGCCGAAGTCGGCCAAATGGTCGGCGGAAAAGTTGATTCCGCCGAGGAACGCAATCGTGCCGTCGACCACCACAATCTTGCGGTGCAGACGGCGGAACCAGTTGGTGCGGATGCCCAGATGACGCGGGGCGGGGTCGAATATCTGCAGGCGCACACCGGCATTGCTCAGGGCGGCGAGGAACTCCGTACTCAGTTCACCACAGCCAAACCCGTCGAGGTTGACGGTGATGCGCACACCGCGTTGAGCCGCTTCAATCAGGATCTGTTGAAGTTCGTTTCCGACCTTGTCCTCGAACACAATGAAGGTCTCCAGCAGGATTTCACTCTGGGCCTGGCGCAGCGCTTCAAACACCCGTGGAAAGTATTCCTCGCCGTTCTCCAGCAATTGGACCCGGTTGTTACCGTGCCAACCGTATACGACGTCAGTCACCGCCGGCTTGCGCACGGGCGGCGGTGCGGAGACCTGTTCGATCGTGGTTTTTTCCATCAATGGGCCGGTCATAGCTCGATCTCCACCGATAGCGGTGCATGGTCGGAAAGGTGTGACCAAGGCCGTGCCGCGAGTACTTGCGGATGGCTGGCCTTAAGGTTGCGCACGTAGATGCGGTCCAGGCGCAACGCTGGCAGACGCGCCGGGAAACTGCGCGCCGGTTTGCCATGCAGCTCGGCGAACACCTCACGCAAACCGCAGGGCTTGAGCAGCGCATCGGCGCGCAGGCGCCAGTCGTTGAAGTCGCCGGCGATCACCACCGGGGCATCCAGCGGCAACTCTTCCATGCGCTGGGTCAGCAGTTTGAGTTGTGCCAACCGGTGACTTTCGAGCAGTCCGAGATGGACGCAAATGGCATGCACCTCCCGGCCATCACCGGGCATGCGCAGCACGCAATGCAGGATTCCACGGTTCTCATGGCCGCTGATGGAAACGTCGAGGTTATCGTGACGAATGATCTGGAATTTCGACAACAGTGCATTGCCGTGATCGCCCGCCGGATAAACCGCGTTGCGCCCGTAGGCAAATTGCGGCCACAGGGTATCGGCCAGAAATTCGTACTGGGGCATCGCTGGCCAATTGTTGTAGCGCCGGGGGTGATGCTCGTGGGTGCCATGGACCTCCTGCAGAAACACCACGTCGGCGGACACCGTGCGCACCGCCTCACGCAACTCGGGCAGGATGAAGCGCCGGTTGAGCGCGGTGAAACCCTTGTGGGTGTTGACCGTCAGCACGGTGAAGCGGCTCACCGAGCTGATAATTGGCTGTTGTTCATCCGTCGTACCGACAGGTTCGGGAATGCTCATGGCAGTACCCCTTCGGCAACCGGCTCGCCGGGAGCGGTGACGAGGTCTTTGTCGAGATGGAAACGCTCAAGCAAGCGGCGGGCATCGAAGGGCGCACGGACTTTGATGTCGTTGTCGAAATAGCAGAATACTTCCCGGGATTTGCGGGTCTTGGGTTTTTGCCGAGGCGCGATCAATTCCGGATCCTTTGGTTGCTGTCCGTGATACCAGGCCTCGATCCGGTCGCCCCAGCGTTTCAGCGCTTGGGGGGTGTAACCGCTGGCGTAGAGTTCTTCGGCGCCGTGCAGGCGCAGGTAGACGAAATCGCTGGTGAGGTCTTCGCGATACGGCCATTTGCCCGCGGTGTCGGCAATGACCAGCGCAGTGTTGTAGCGTTTGAGCAGGCGGACAAAGGCGGGATCGACAAAGCTCTCGTGGCGAATTTCCACGGCATGACGCAGCGGTTTCTTGCCGTAGGCCTTCATGCTGGCGTGACCGTTCAAGCGCGGTTCATGCTGGCGGGCGAGGGCGGCGGCCTGTTCCGTGTCGTGGGGCAATTGTTCGAGAAAACTTTCGAACAACTCCGGGTCGAATTTGAAGTTGGGTGGAAACTGCCAGAGGATCGGGCCGAGTTTCTCCTTGAGTTCCAGCACCCCGGAGGCGAAGAAATTCGCCAAGGGTTTATGGATGTCCCGCAGGCGCTTGATGTGGGTAATAAAACGCGGCGCCTTGACGCTGAACACGAAGCCCGCCGGGGTTTCGGCGTACCACTGGGCGTAACGTTCTGGCCGTTGCAGGGCGTAAAACGATCCATTGATTTCGATGCTGTTTACTGCCCGTGAAGCGAATTGCAATTCGCGCTTCTGGGTCAGCCCTTTCGGGTAGAACTCCCCCCGCCAAGGCGTGTAGCGCCAGCCTGAAATACCGATATGAATCGCCGCCATGTCGCCTCCCGTCTATGTAGCCCTCGGACAGCCTCTGTCTTTTGATGACTGCCGGGTGTGCGAGAAAGTTTCGACGGGGCTACGGATGGTAAAAACAAGAAAATCGCCATAATTCCCTGTAGGAGCGAGGCTTGCCCGCGAAGAACGATGACGCGGTGCTACCGATACACCGCAGCGCTCCCTTCGCGGGCAAGCCTCGCTCCTACAGGGAGCTATGGCGAGTCAGCTTATTGCGTAGTTCGGCACTGGCCTGCTGATCCAGTTCCAGCCAGAACTGCTGCTTGCCGGCAATTTCGGCGGCGGCTGGTAGACCATCGCGATACACCAGTCGATTACTCGCCAGCGCCGGCACTTTCGCGCCCGGCAACAGGGTGCCGGCAAGGTTCAGCGGATCTACCCCGCACACTGCGATCAAACTCCCATCGTGCGGTCGTCGCCTGACTTCGCGCAGCAAGGGGATCGCCTCGGGCAGCGCAAATTGCTCCCCCGCCAGGCCACTGACAAACCGCCCGCCACGAATCTCTCCCCGGGCCTCGAGCCGATGGAACGTGCGCAGCAATTCACGCCAACTCGGCAACCAGTCCGCCTCACGCTCCAGCAAGCGCCAGAACACCACGCCGTAACGGCGCAGCAAGGTCATGGCGATGTGTTCCAGGGTTTCTGTGGGTGTGGGCGCCGAACGTTGCTTATCCACAACCGGCGCGGCCGCACCGCGTCGCAGCAACGCCCAGCGTCCGGCATCGTCCATCCCGCCGACAAACGCCCCGCGCCCGCGACGGCTGCTGCGATTCTGGCGTTTGCTGGTCGGGGTGATCAGCGCGCGCAGGCCGGCGAAGCTGTCGGCGTTTACCAGCCCGGCACCGACCAGTTCCTGCAAGGCGATTTCCAGTTCCGAGCGCAGCAGATGAGCTTCATGAATCAGCTCATCGAAAAACAGTGCGCCGTGCTGACTGAGCGCTTCATGGACTTTTTGTGTTTTGGGTGACAGTTCGCTGACCGGTGTCTGCTCGGTCAAGCCACTCCACAATCCGACCTGACTGCGCGGCAGGAGCAGAATCGGCGTGCTGCGTAATGCGGTGCTGGCGCTCTTGTTGCGCGTTGTCAGGCGGGTCCAGACCAGTTTGCCGCTGCGGCACAAATCATCCAGCCAACTCGCGGAATAGTCTTTGAGCCGCGCCGGCAAAATGTCGCTGTCCCACGCCGAAGCGGCGGCGGGGTAGCCTTCGAACTGGCTGATGATCGCCGGCAACACCGCGCTGCCCTGGCCTTGGCTCGCGGCGGACAAGTGTTGCCAGTCAAACAGAAAACGCATGAAATCCTGCAACGCCACTGGTTCGATTTCCCGTCGCAGCCGTTTGACCGTGTAGCGATGAATCCGCGCCAGCAGATGCCGTTCACACCATTCTTCTTCACCGGCGCCCGGGGTGAATTGCCCGCGCAGTACATAGCCTTCGCGCTCCAGTTGCGCCAAAGCCTGAGTGACTTGAATCGCCGGTAATCCAAGCGGTCCGGCAATCGTCTTCAGCGGCAACGGACCAAACGCGCTGAGCCGCGCGCGAATCACTTCCAGCACCGCTTCGTCCGGCTCCCAGGTTTCATCGAAACCGGGCAATGCCTCCAGCGGTGGAACCAATGTGGCTTGTGGATAAATCGCCCACAGACAGCTCAGTCGTTCCAGCGCCAACCATAACGATTGCTCGGCGTTGATCTGCAAACGGCTGGCGCGACCACTGTCGGCCAAGGTGTTCAGCCAATCGAGCCAATTCGGGTTGGCCAGAGCCTCGGCGTCGGCGATGCACGCCAGGCTCATCAAGGCTTCATGCATTTCATCGATGCCGGTGGGCGTTGGCCAGGCTTCATCACGCACCGCGGTAATCGCCTCGGCGTCCAGCGCACCGAGGTCGTCGGTGGATTGCGGATCACTCCAGCGGCGGTTGAGCACGGCCTGAGTGCGGCGCTCTTCCAGCGGCGCGTCGTCGAGAAAGGTGTAGGGGCGGGCGCTGAGAATCTCCGCCGCCAGCGGCGAGGGCGCTGGCAAGTCGCGGCTGATCAGGCGGATGTCGCCCTGTTCCATGCGCCGCAACAATGCCAGCCAGCCTTCGCAGTCCATGGCCTCATGCAGGCAATCGTCGAGGGTTTGTTCTACCAAGGGATGGTCGGGAATTTCGCGTTCGCCGGCGAGGTTTTCCACGCAGGCGATCTGATCGGGAAACACGCTGGCGATCAGGTCTTCACTTTTCATCCGCTGGATCTGCGGCGGTACTTTGCGCCCACCGCTGTAGCGCGGCAGCGCCAAAGCGACCCCGGCGTTCCAGCGCCAGCGCACGCCGAACAATGGGGCTTCGAGCACTGCTTGAATCAGGATATGTTCGGCGCTGTTGCTGTGCA
Organism: Pseudomonas sp. PGPR40; assembly: GCF_022014505.1. Lineage (NCBI taxonomy): Bacteria > Pseudomonadati > Pseudomonadota > Gammaproteobacteria > Pseudomonadales > Pseudomonadaceae > Pseudomonas > Pseudomonas sp. PGPR40. The sequence goes on from NZ_JAKLSP010000020.1 coordinate 60,170, forward strand.
GGTAGCGCCAGACGTCCTCCAGCTCGAAGCTGTGACCGGTGGACAGCGACAGCACGATGGCGTCCTCGCTGGCGGCGGCCTGCAATTCGAAGTTGAAGGTGCGGCAGAAACGCTTGCGCAGGGCCAGGCCCCAGGCGCGGTTGATGCGGCTGCCGAACGGCGAATGAATGATCAGTTGCGTACCGCCGGACTCGTCGAAAAACCGCTCCATCAGCAGCGTATCTTGCGACGGCAAGGCACCGAGGGTCTGCCGTGCCCGGGCCAGGTAATCCACCAGTTGTTCGGCACTGGCGAGGTTCAAGCCGAGTACGTCGGTCAGCCAGTCGACGGCTGGCTGCAAGTTGCCGGGGGTGGCGCCGAGGCGCTCATCGAGTTGCGCTTGCAGGCGGGCCACGGCGAACGACAGTTCATCGCTGCGACCCGGTGCTTCACCGAGCCAGAATGGAATGGTCGGCGGTTGGCCCTGAGCGTCTTCGACCCGGACTTTGCCGGTTTCAACCCGCAGGATTCGATACGACGTATTGCCCAGCTGAAAGATATCCCCGGCGATGCTTTCCACCGCGAAGTCTTCGTTGACGCTGCCGATGTTCAGCCCTTGAGGCTCCAGCAAAACGCTGTAGTCGGCGTTGTCCGGAATCGTCCCGCCGCTGGTCACGGCGGTCAGCTTGGCGCCGCGACGGCCGCGCAGGGTGCGGCTTACGGCGTCCCGATGCAGGTAAGCGCTACGAATACCCAGGCGACCGCTGTAACCCTCGGCGAGCATTTGCAGCAGTGCCTGATAGTGCTTTTCGTCGAGTGTGGTGTAAGGCGAGGCGTTGCGCAGCATCTCCAGCAACGCCTGCTCTTGCCATTCCTGGCAGCTGACCTCGGCGACGATCTGCTGGGCCAGCACGTCCAGCGGCGCTTCCGGGATCTGCAACGTGTCGAGCTCACCACGGCGGACGCAATCGAGCAGGGCGGCACATTCGATCAGGTCGTCGCGGGTAGTGGCGAATAACCGGCCCTTGGGTGTACCGCCGACCTGATGTCCGGAGCGGCCAACCCGTTGCAGAAACCCGGCAATTGAACGCGGCGAAGCGATCTGGCACACCAGGTCGACGTCGCCGATATCGATGCCCAATTCCAGCGAAGCAGTGGCGATCAGCACTTGCAACTCGCCGCGCTTGAGCCGTTGCTCGGCATCCAGGCGAAACTCTTTGGCGAGGCTGCCATGGTGGGCCGCCACCGCGTCCTTGCCGAGGCGTTCGCTCAAGTGTCGGCTCAGGCGTTCGGCCAGGCGCCGGGTGTTGACGAAAATCAGCGTGGTCCGGTGTTCACGGGCGAGGACGGCGAGGCGGTCATAGACCAGTTCCCAGACGTCGTTGGCCATTACCGCCGACAACGGCACGGGTGGCACCTCGATATCGAGATCCCGTGGGCGGGCGTGGCCGATGTCGATGATGTCGCAGTCGCGATCACGGCCGACCAAAAAGCGCGACACCGTTTCGATGGGTTTTTGCGTGGCGGACAGGCCGATACGCACCAGCGGTTGCGAGCAAAGCGATTGCAGGCGCTCCAGGCTCAGGGCCAGATGACTGCCGCGTTTGCTGGCGGCAATGGCGTGGATTTCGTCGACGATCACCGTTTGCGTGGTGCCGAGCATTTGCCGGCCGGAGTCGGAGCCGAGCAGCACGTAAAGGGATTCCGGGGTGGTCACCAGAATGTGCGGCGCGGTTTTGCGCATGGCCGAGCGGTCTTTTTGCGGCGTATCGCCGGTGCGCACGGCGGTGCTGATCGGCACGTCGGGCAGGCCCATCACCCGCAATTGTTCGGTGATGCCGGCCAGTGGGTTTTGCAGGTTGATCCGGATGTCGTTGGACAACGCCTTGAGCGGCGAAACGTAGACCACCAGGGTTTCATCCGGCAGGCCGTCCGGGCTTTCCAGGCCACGATGGACCAGATCGTCGAGCACCGCCAGAAATGCGGTGAGGGTCTTGCCGGAGCCGGTGGGCGCGGCGATCAGGGTCGAACGGCGCTGGCGGATCAATGGCCACGCCCGGGCCTGGGCGGCGGTGGCCGCTGGGAAGGTATTGCTGAACCAGGCGCTGACGGCGGGGTGAAAGCCTGCCAGGGCAGCATCCGTGGGGATAGGCAGATTCATGGAGTCATTTATGCGGGTGGGGGCGGGAAGTTGCAAGTACCGCTCAGGACCTGTGTCGGTGCTGAGGGCCTCTTCGCGGGCAAGCCTCGCTCCTACAGGTTTTATCGCGATCACACATATTCCGTGTAGGAGCGAGGCTTGCCCGCGAAGGGGCCAGTAGCAGCACCACAAATCCCCGGGATCTACACTTTACGGATGACGGTTGCGCACTAAACCCGCAAAATGCAACGATTCCGGCAATTATTGAAGACATCGCCTGCGGGTGCTGTCGATAAAGCCATCGTTCCAATCAGACTGGGCCTGCTGACTCTATGCGAATGCGCCTTATGTTACTGGGCGGCGGAAATGCCCTTGGGCAGGCGCTGATTCGCCTCGGTGCGGAGGAAGACATCGGTTTCCTCGCCCCCCGCCCCCCGCAAGACGGCTGGGACGCCGCGAGCCTGACGCAACTGCTCGACGATACCCGTCCGGATGCGTTGATCAATCTCGCCTATTACTTCGACTGGTTCCAGGCGGAGACCGTCAGCGAACAGCGTCTGGCCGGGCAGGAACGCGCCATCGAGCGGCTGGCCGAGTTGTGCCAGCATCACAATATCGTGCTGCTGCAACCGTCGAGTTATCGCGTGTTTGATGGCTCCCGGGCGACCGCCTACAGCGAAAAAGACGAACCGGTACCGCTGGGCTTGCGCGGTCAGGCCTTGTGGCGAATCGAGCAAAGCGTACGCGCCACCTGCCCGCAGCACGTGTTGCTGCGTTTCGGCTGGCTGCTCGATGACAGCCCCGACGGCACCCTCGGGCGATTCCTGGCCCGGGCCGAGAAAGCTGAAGAACTGCTGATGGCCGATGATCGTCGCGGTAATCCGACGCCGGTGGACGATGCCGCCCGGGTGATCATTTCGGTGCTCAAGCAACTCGATTGTGCGGCCCCGCTGTGGGGCACTTACCACTACGCCGGGCATGAGGCGACCACGCCGCTGGCACTGGGGCAGGCTATTCTTACCGAAGCACGCGCTCTGCATCCGCTGGCCATTGAAACGCCGACCGCCCAGGCTCACGCCGCGCGGCCCGACGCCGCCGAAGAGCCGCAACACGCGGTGCTGGCCTGCAAGAAAATTCTGCACACTTTCGGGATCAAGCCTCGCGCCTGGCGCGCGGCACTCCCGGGCTTACTGGATAGGTTTTATCGCCATGGCTAACGGCCCTGTTTTAATCACCGGCGGCGCCGGTTTCATCGGTTCGCACCTGACCGACGCCTTGCTTGCCAAAGGGCATTCGGTGCGCATTCTCGATGACCTCTCTACCGGCAAACGCAGCAACCTGCCGCTGGACAACCCCCTTGTCGAACTGATCGTGGGCGACGTTGCCGATGCGGCGCTGGTGGCGCAGGCAATGGTCGGTTGCAGCGCGGTGGCGCACCTGGCCGCTGTGGCCTCGGTGCAGGCTTCGGTGGATGATCCGGTAAAAACCCATCAGAGCAATTTCATCGGCTCGCTGAATGTCTGCGAAGCCATGCGTCAGACCGGCGTCAAGCGGGTGTTGTACGCGTCCAGCGCAGCGGTCTATGGCAACAACGGAGAAGGCGAATCGATCGACGAAGACACGCCCAAGGCACCGTTGACGCCGTATGCAGCGGACAAGTTGGCGAGCGAGCATTACTTCGATTTCTATCGTCGCCAGCATGATCTGGAACCGGTGATTTTCCGCTTCTTCAACATCTTCGGCCCGCGCCAGGATCCGTCCTCGCCCTACTCCGGGGTGATCAGCATTTTCAGCGAACGCGCGCAAAAAGGCTTGCCGATCACCGTGTTCGGCGATGGCGAGCAGACTCGCGATTTTGTCTATGTCGAGGACCTGGTCGACGTGCTGGTGCAAGCCATCGAGAAACCGCAGGTCGAGGTCGGCCCGGTGAATGTCGGCTGGAATCAGGCTACGAGCCTCAAGCAAATGCTTGAAGCCCTTGAAGCAGTGGTGAGCAAGCTACCGCCGGTGAGTTATGGCCCGGCGCGTTCCGGTGACATCCGTCATTCACGCGCGAACAACCGACGTTTGCTGGAACGGTTTACCTGCCCGCAGCAGACACCGATGAGTGTCGGCCTGGCGCGGTTGTTGGGACGATAGATCGTTCCCATGCTCCGCGTGGGAATGCAGCCAGGGACGCTCCGCGTCCCAAGAGCGGACGCGGAACGTCCGGTGAGGCATTCCTTTGCTGCGCGTGGGAACGATCAATGAAAAAGGCGCCTGTCGAGGCGCCTTTTTTTGCAACGGGTTTAGAACTTGTAACCCAGACCAACCATGTAAATGAACGGGTCCACATCAACGTCGACCTTGGCACGGGTGCCCGGCGCGACGGCATTGTTTTCCACGGTCGCGGTGGTGTCGATGTCGATGTAACGCACTTGGGCGTTGATCATCACATTGTCGGTCAGCATGTAATCGGCGCCGACCTGCCAAGCCAGGCCCCAGGAGTTTTCTGTCTTGAAGTTGCTGAAGCCGTTGGCGCTGGCTTCGCTGCTGACGTGCTCGTCGTAGATCCAGGTGTAGTTGATACCGCCACCAATATACGGTTGGAACGCGGATTTGGCGTCCAGCGGGTAGTAGACCAGGCTCAGGGTTGGCGGCAGGTGTTTGAGGGTGCCGAGTTTGCCGTTGGCGGCGCCGAGGGCGGTGCCTTTGAGTTTCACGTCATGCTCGAACGGCGAGGCTGCGAGCAGTTCGATCCCCAGATGGTTGGTGATCATGTAAGCGAAGTTCAGGCCCAATTGCGTGTCGCTGCTCATGGTGGCCTTGCCACCCAGATCGGCGCCCTTCAGCGGACCTTGATCGACCTTGACGCTGGAGCTGTCGGCTTCCGGGTTGACGGTGATCGCACCGGCCCGAACGATGATGTCACCGGCGGTGTGAGCATGGACGAGCGGGGCTGCGAGCGCGAGGGCGAACAGCGAAGCGCAGAGCTTGGACTTGTGCATGGGGGCTCCAAAGGACGTTAAAAATGTTCGATGTCCAATGGTAGGGATCCAACTGATACGGTCTTTTGATTCAGCTCAATGAAACAGTGATGGCCCCGATTTTTGCGGAACTTTTGATGGCCTCATCGCGGGCAAGCCTCGCTCCTACGGGATTGGTGGTCTCCTTGTAGGAGCGAGGCTTGCCCGCGAAGGCGTCCTCACGATCAACACAAAACCACCGGATTCACTCCGGCAATTCATACACATAAATCTTGTCCGCCTCCATCTGATACCCGGCATCCGCCAACTCGCTGGTGGACGCTTTGACCTGCAACGCACCTTCGATCCAGTACGGTTGATACAGCTCATCAAGCTTCACGCCGACTTCGCTTTTGACATGAACGATCTGGTTCGACGGAGGAGGTGGTACGTGGATGCAGGCGCCGAAATACGGCACCAGCAGAAACTCCGTGGTGCGGCCTTCTTCACTGACTTCCAGCGGCACGATGTACCCCGGCAAACGAATATTCTTGCCGTCGAGGCTCTTCACCACCGGGGCGTTGGGCATGTCCTGCTTGGCCGCTGGAGCCGATTCTGCAGACAACGCGTCGCTCATCTTCGACAGGTCATGCAGCGGCGTCATGTTCGGCACTTCTGGCGCCGCATGCGGCGGGATCATTTCCGACCAGGTCAGGTCTTTCGGCTCGGCCGCCCACAGCGGAAGGGCAACCAGCATCAACAGCGCAAGCAGAGCGCGGGGCATCATTAATGTCCTCATAGTCGGATCGACAGGCCATCGGCCAAGGATTGGCGATATGCGCGCCAGGCCGGCACGCTGCCCATCAGCAGCGCGGCGATCAGGATGCCACCGAGCAGCGTCCATTCATATTCGCTCGGCCAGGCCAGCGGCAGGTACAAGCCGTAATTCGACTGCACATAACCCTGCGCCACGGCGATGCCCACATACAGCAGCGCCATACCGGCAATCACTCCGGACAACGCCAGGGCGAATGCTTCCAGTACCAGTAATGTCGCGATGTGCCACGGCCGAGCACCGACCGAGCGCAGGATCGCCATCTCGCGGCGTCGCTCATTGAGGCTGGTGAGAATCGCCGTGAGCATGCCGATCAACCCGGTCAGCACCACGAACAGCGAGACGACGAACAAGGCTTTTTCCGCCGTGCTCATCAAACTCCACAACTCTTGCAATGCCACACCCGGCAGGATCGCCAGCATCGGTTCGCCACGGAATTCATTGATCTCCCGTTGCAGCGCAAACGTCGAAATCTTGCTGTTGAGACCGAGCATGAACGCAGTGATCGCTTGCGGCGTCAGGTCCATGTTGCGTGCCTGGTCGGCACTGATCCGGCCTTTGCCCTGGGCCGGCACGCCGTTGTGCCAGTCGACGTGGATGGCTTCCATGCCGCCGAGGCTGATGTGCAGCGTGCGGTCCACCGGGGTGCCGGTGCGTTTGAGAATGCCGATCACGGTGAACGGTTTATCGTCGTGCTTGACCAGGCTGATCACCGCCACGCCATGGGCCAGCACCAGTTTATCGCCGAGTTTGTAGTGCAGTGCATCGGCCACTTCGGCGCCGAGCACCACTTCGAATGGATCGCTGGCGAAGGCGCGGCCATCGGCCAGTTCGAGGTGTTGTTGATGGCCGTACTGGTAATGCTCGAAGTACGCCTCGGTGGTGCCCATCACCCGATAACCGCGATGGGAATCGCCGAGGGACATCGGGATCGCCCACTTCACTTTCGGGTTGTTGGCGAAATGTTCAAAGCTGTCCCAGCGGATGTTGTTGGTGGCGTTGCCGATACGGAACACCGAATACAACAGCAGGTTCACCGAGCCGGAGCGCGCGCCGACGATCAGGTCGGTGCCGCTGATGGTGCTGGCGAAACTGGCCTTGGCCTCGGTGCGCACCCGCTCCACCGCCAGCAGCAGGCAGACCGACAAGGCGATGGCGAACGCGGTGAGGATCGCGGTGAAGCGACGGTTAGCCAGGCTGGCCATGGCTAGACGAAACAAATACATCTCAGACCTCGGACGGGGTGGCGGCGCGATTGAGATCGGCCAGCGACAGGTGGCGATCGAACAGCGGCGCAAGGCTCTGGTCATGGCTGACGAACAACAGGCTCGACCCGGCTTCGCGGCATTCGGCGAACAGCAGGCGAATGAAGTTTTCGCGGGCGTCGTAATCCAGCGCCGAGGTCGGTTCGTCGGCGATTACCAGTTCTGGCTGACCAATCAACGCGCGCGCGGCGGCGACGCGTTGCTGCTGGCCGATGGACAGCGAATCGGCGCGGCGACCGAGCAGGTTTTGATCGGTCAAACCCAGGTGGGCAAGCAGGGTGGCTGCCGCCTGATCGACGCTGCCGTGGCGCTGTTTCGCCCGTTCTGCGCGCAGTCTGGAGAAGTGGCAGGGCAACTCGACGTTCTCGCGCACCGAGAGGAACGGCAGCAAGTTGAACTGCTGGAAGATGTAGCCGGTGTGATCGACACGGAAGTGGTCGCGAGCACCGGCGGAGAGTTCGGTCAGCTCCTGGCCGAGCAATCGAATACTGCCGCGATCAGGCTTTTGCACGCCACCGAGCAGGCCGAGCAGAGTGGTCTTGCCGCTGCCGCTGGGGCCTTTGAGGAACAGGGTTTCACCCGGCATAAGGCGAAACGCCGGGATGTCCAGCAGCGGCGGATGACCGGGCCAGCTGAAGCCCAGGTCGGACAGTTCGATGAGTGCTTGGTTCATAGCGCCGATTTCATGGGTTTTGGGTACTTGTCTCAACTTCACATTCAACCCCAAGCCCTGTAGGAGCGAGGCTTGCCCGCGAAAGCGTTCTGACAGCCGACATCTCAGTTGAATGTGACGGCCTCTTCGCGGGCAAGCCTCGCTCCTACAGGGTTTGCGGTGGATCAGTACTTGAGTGCGGCAGCCTTGGCCGTCACTTCAACCCCTTGCTGTCCACCCGGGCTGATCAGTTGTACCTGAATCTTCTGGGTGGCCGGGAATGTGTTGAAGACAGTCGCCAGGTCCAGGGTCTTCAGCGCGCCCGGGGCCGAGCAGCTGAATTGGTAATGGGCGTGGATTTCGCTGTGGTCAAGTTCATGCTTATGACCGTCCTTGGCGTCTTCTTCGTCATGATCGTCGGCATCCGGCTTGTCTCCGAACAGCGGGCTTTCCAGTTCCTGAGTCGCGATCACGCAACCGGCGGCTTTCGGAAGATTGAACAGCCCCAGCGGTTTTTCCAATTGCGCACGGACGGCAGCGACCTTGGCCTTGTCGGCGGCGGTGGTGGCGGCGTGTTCGAAACCCACCAGGTTCATCGCCGGGCTTTCCAGCTCCAGCTCCAGCGTCTGGCCATCCAGCGCCGCGTTCAGGCGACTGACACCATGTTCGTGAGCGCTGAGGCTGCCATGCTCATCATGATCGTGATCATGTTCGACAGCCGCATGGGCGACAGCCAGCGGCAACAAGGCAAACGGCAAAGCGAGCAGCAGACGGCGCATGGCGGGTCTCCGAGGTAAAGTGAAGAGTTTGTTATGTAATCTTATAACGAAAGCGCCGAGAGTTTGACCGTCTGCTTGGCGTTACGCAAGGCCCATGGGAGCATGCGAGTCAGGTATGTGCAGGAGCAGACTTATGTTGCGAATACGCGGAAGCATTGGCGACTGGCCAGTGGATTTGACCCTGGAGCTGGATGAGGGTGACTGGGCACAGCTCGGTGCGCAGTTGCAGGCAGCAAAACCCGAGGCGAGTGTTGCGCCGGCCAAACCGGTGAATCAGGACGATGCGCTGTGGCAGATCGCCCAAGAGTTGCTGCGCAAGGCCGGGCAATTGAGCGGGCCGGATCTGCTGGAGCAGCTGGAAGGGCTGACCGGCAGCGCAGCGGCGGGCAAGCGCTTGTTGGTGCGCTTGCGTCACTGCGCAGATGTCAAAGTCGTGAGCGGCGGGGATACGCCGCTGTACAGCTGGCGCAAGGCGTAAATAGTGTCTTGAACCGCAAGTAGGAGCTGGCTTGCCAGCGAAGGCAGCCTCACGTCATGCAGCGCCGATGAAAACGCCTTCGCCGGCAAGCCGGGCTCCTACGGGGTTCGCGTCGTTCACGGCATCTGTAGGAGCTGGCTTGCCAGCGAAGGCGGCCTCACGTCATGCAGCGCCGATGAAAACGCCTTCGCCGGCAAGCCGGGTTCCTACGGGATCGGGTTCACATGACCCGATCCACTTAATACAGCGCAGCGAACAACTTACGACGGTACGTGGTCACCAGCGGGTGATCGTTGCCCAGCAGTTCGAACACTTGCAGCAAGGTCTTGTGCGGCAAGCCTTCGCTGTAGCTGCGATTGCGGATGAACAGTTTCAGCAAGGCATCCAGTGCCGCGTCGTATTGCTGACGAGCCAGTTGCTGGATCGCCAGTTGATAGACCGCTTCATCGTCCTGCGGATTTTTCGCCAGACGTGCTTTCAGGTCTGCCGCATCCGGCAAATCCCTGGCCTGACCGAGGAACTGGATCTGCGCCTTGGCGCCGGCCAACGCAGCTTTGTGCTCATCGGTCTTGACCGCGTCGAGCACAATTTGCGCTTCACCCAACTCGCCGCGCTCGGTGAGGCAGCGGGCGTAGAGAATCAGTGCCTTGGCGTTGGTATTGTCTTCAGCCAGCAGCACTTTGAGCGTGGCTTCGGCATCGGCGAAACGGCCGTCATCGAACAGCGCCTGAGCCTGTTCGAACGGGTCGGCCGCAGCGGGCGGCGGCATTTGCACGTGGGGTTCGAGCATCGTGCGCACAGCCGATTCCGGTTGCGCACCGGCAAAACCGTCCACCGGCTGACCGTCCTTGAACAGCACCACCGTCGGCAGGCTGCGAATGCCGAAACGCGCGACGATGTCCTGCTCGATGTCGCAATTGACCTTGGCCAGCAGCAACTCGCCCTGATAGCTCTCGGCAATGGTTTGCAGCATTGGCATCAAGGCCTTGCACGGCGCACACCACTCGGCCCAGAAATCCACCAGTACCGGTTTGTGAAAAGAGTTCTCGATCACCGACTGGTCGAAATCGGCAGTCGTGGCGTCGAAAATGTACGGCGTTTCCTGACTCATGGGGGATCTCGTAAAAGCGTGAATGTGGTCACTATAAGGCTTGGTGGGGGTGGCTGAAAGTCGTAACGCCGATCGTTCCCACGCTCTGCGTGGGAATGCCTCAATGGACGCTCTGCGTCCGCTTTGGGACGCGGAGCGTCCCGGGCTGCATTCCCACGCAGAGCGTGGGAACGATCAAGCTCGGGTGGCGTGGTAAAGACTCACATGCCGAAACTCTTCAGGTTCGGCCAGGTCTGGCAAGGTCATCGCTTCAAGCATTTCGATGCGCCGATACATCGGATGGCGAAAATCCCTCACGCGAGAATCCGCCACCAACGCTTCCCGGCCACGGCTGAGAAACTCGTCGAGCAACGGCAGATTCGCCCGGTCGTACAACACATCGGCCACCAGAATCAGATCAAACCGATCGTCTTCGGCGAAAAAGTCCGTCGAGTAGCTGAGTTGCACGCCATTGAGTTCGGCATTCGCCCGACACGCGGCAATCGCCAGCGGGTCCAGGTCACAGGCCACCACTTCCAGCGCCCCGGCTTTCACCGCCGCAATCCCCGCCACCCCGGAACCGGCGCCGAAATCCAGCACCCGTTTACCTTCGACCCATTGCGGGTACTCGGCGAGATAACGCGCCACGGCCAGCCCACTGGCCCAGCAGAAACTCCAGTACGGCGGCTCATGGAGAATCCGTCGGGTTTCTTCCGGGCTGAAGGCGCGGTCCATGTTATCGCCGTCGATCAGCCAGAGTTTCAGCTCGGTGCCCGGTAACTCACAGGCTACAAGCTGTGCATCGCCGAGCAGTTCACCTAACGCCTGTTGCAGGTCGAGCGGTGCAATCATGGTGCTTTGACGAATTGCAGCTGACCCAATGCCTGGGTGGTTGGCTGTGTGATCATTTGCGCCGGCAGATGCAGAATCAACTGCCCGGACTGGCTGGCGCGGCCGCGAAGTTCAACGCGGGCACCGGTCGGAAAGGATTCGGGACTGAAGCGCAGACGAAACGGCAACAGCTGATTGGTGCCGATCAGGTTGGCACTGGCCAGCAATTGTTGTGGGCGATCCTTGTCGTCGATCACCAGCAGCGCCAATTCCACCTCGGCGCCAGCCGGCACGCCTTGGAGGGTGCCGCTCAATTCACGCTGATAAGCCGGCAGCGGACCGAGCTCGGCCGACGCCTTGGCTTTCTTCTGCGCCTGTTGCGGTGCAGGGCCGGGCGTTGGCGGCTGAGGCTTGGGCGCATCGCTGCTGCAGGCCACTAGCAGGCTGAAAAGACTGAGCAAAACGAGCGGTCGTAACGGCATTGGTGGCTCCAGCAAATGAGATCCATATACAGCCAGTCTGTATACCGCAAACCCTATGGCTTGTCTTGCCACGGGGATGCGCTACCATGGCCCTCCCATTTTTTGTTGCCTGCCACCATGCACTGTCCCTTCTGCGGTGCCAACGACACCAAGGTCATCGACTCGCGTCTGGTCGCCGAGGGCGAACAGGTGCGCCGCCGGCGTGAATGCCTGGCCTGCGGCGAACGTTTCACGACGTTCGAAACCGCTGAACTGGTGTTGCCGCGCCTGATCAAAACCGACGGTAGTCGCCAGCCGTTCGACGAAGAAAAACTCCGTGCCGGCATGCAGCGGGCACTGGAGAAGCGCCCGGTGAGTGTCGAGCGCCTCGAATCGTCGCTGGTGCACATCAAACACAAACTGCGCGCCACCGGCGAACGCGAGGTCAAATCCCTCGTGGTCGGCGAACTGGTGATGGCCGAGCTGAAGAAGCTTGATGAAGTCGCCTATATCCGCTTCGCTTCGGTGTATCGACGCTTCCAGGACCTCAACGAGTTCCGCGAAGAGATCGATCGCCTCGCCCGTGAGCCGGTGAAAGAATGACCAACTCCCCGGAACAAGCCATCCTCGACGCGCATTACATGGCCCGAGCCCTGGAACTGGCACGCAAAGGTCATTACACGACGCATCCCAACCCTCGTGTTGGCTGCGTGGTGGTGCGTGACGGGCAGATTGTCGGCGAAGGCTGGCATGTGCGCACCGGCGAGCCCCATGCCGAAGTCCACGCCCTGCGCGCCGCAGGCGACAAGGCGCGGGGCGCCACGGCTTACGTGACGCTTGAGCCTTGCAGCCATCATGGCCGTACGCCGCCCTGCGCCGATGCGCTGGTGAATGCCGGTGTGGCGCGCGTCGTTGCGGCAATGCAGGACCCGAACCCGGAAGTCGCGGGTCGTGGTCTGCAGCGCCTGGCCCAGGCCGGTATCGCCACTGAAAGCGGCGTGCTGGAAGGCGAGGCGCGCAAGCTCAATCAAGGCTTCCTCAAACGCATGGAACACGGCTTGCCGTTCGTGCGGGTCAAGTTGGCGATGAGCCTCGACGGTCGCACGGCGATGGAAAGCGGCGAGAGCCAGTGGATCACAGGTACAGCGGCGCGTTCGGCGGTACAGCGTTTGCGCGCCGAGGCCAGCGTGGTGCTGACCGGCGCCGACACCGTACTGGCGGACAATGCGCGCTTGACCGTACGTGCCGACGAGTTGGGTCTGGACGCCGAGCAGACCGCGTTGGCCATGAGCCGTCCGCCGCTTCGCGTGCTGATCGACGGGCGCTTGCGGGTGCCGCTGGATGCACCGTTCTTCAAGGCCGGCCCGGCACTGGTCGCCACGTGTGTCGCGGTGGAAGAACAGTACGCCAACGGCCCGGAATGCTTGATCGTGCCGGGCTACGATGGTCAGGTCGATTTGCGCCAACTGCTGGTCGAACTCGCCAACCGAGGGGTCAACGAAGTGTTGGTCGAGGCCGGTCCACGGCTGGCGGGTGCTTTCGCTCAACTCGGGTTGGTAGACGAATTCCAGATTTTCATCGCCGGCAAGTTTCTCGGCTCATCGGCCCGACCACTACTGGACTGGCCACTGGCGCTGATGAAAGACGCGCCCGAGCTCAAAATCATCGATATTCGTGCGGTTGGCGATGACTGGCGAGTCACTGCCATTCCTGTGCCATCGGCGAGCGTATAATTCCCGGCCATTGCTCTAGCGCTGGCCTTGTTCTCGAGGAGGACTCCATGTTTACCGGCATCATCGAATCCATCGGCAGTATTCGCGCATTGACCCCAAAAGGTGGAGATGTGCGGGTTTACGTAGAAACCGGCAAGCTCGACCTGAGCGACGTCAAACTGGGCGACAGCATTGCCGTCAATGGCGTGTGCCTGACGGCGGTTGAATTGCCGGGCAATGGCTTTGCGGCGGACGTCAGTCGCGAAACCCTCGACTGCACCGCCATGAATGACCTCAAAAGCGGCAGCCCGGTCAATCTGGAAAAAGCCCTGACTCCGACCACCCGTCTCGGCGGGCACTTGGTCAGTGGTCACGTCGATGGTGTGGGCGAAGTGGTTGCCCGCACCGAAAATGCCCGCGCCGTGGAATTTCGCATCCGTGCCCCGAAAGACCTGGCCAAGTACATCGCCCATAAAGGCTCGATCACCGTCGACGGTACCAGCCTGACGGTGAACGCGGTCGATGGCGCCGAGTTCTTGCTGACGATCATTCCGCACACCCTGAGCGAAACCATCATGGCGTCGTACCAGCCAGGTCGCCGGGTGAATCTGGAAGTCGACTTGCTGGCCCGTTATCTGGAGCGCTTGTTGTTGGGCGATAAGGCTGCAGAGCCGACCTCCGGCAGCACCATTACTGAAAGCTTTCTGGCCGCCAACGGCTACCTCAAATCCTGACTCAAGGGGGTGCCTTGTGGCGCTCAATAGCATCGAAGAACTGGTTGAAGACATCCGCCAAGGCAAGATGGTCATCCTCATGGATGACGAAGACCGCGAGAACGAAGGCGACCTGATCATGGCCGCCGAGTGCTGCCAGCCTGAGCACATCAACTTCATGGCCAAACACGCCCGTGGCCTGATCTGCATGCCGATGAGCCGCGAGCGCTGCGAATTGCTCAAGCTGCCGTTGATGGCGCCACGCAACGGTTCCGGTTTCGGCACCAAGTTCACCGTGTCCATCGAAGCCGCCGAAGGCGTTACCACCGGTATCTCCGCAGCCGACCGTGCGCGCACCGTGCAGGCTGCAGCTGCGAAAGACGCCAAGGCTGAAGACATTGTCAGCCCCGGTCATATCTTCCCGCTGATGGCCCAGGCCGGCGGTACATTGGCCCGCGCCGGTCACACCGAAGCGGCCTGCGACCTGGCGCGCATGGCCGGTTTCGAGCCGAGCGGTGTGATCTGCGAAGTGATGAACGACGACGGCACCATGTCCCGTCGCGCCGAACTCGAAGCATTTGCCGCCGAACACAACATCAAGATCGGCACCATCGCCGACCTGATTCACTACCGGATGATCCACGAACGTACCGTTCAGCGGATTGCCGAGCAGCCACTGGACAGCGAATTGGGCCAGTTCAACCTGGTGACCTATCGTGATTCGGTAGAAGGCGACGTGCACATGGCCCTGACCCTGGGCACCGTGTGCGCCGAAGAGCCGACGCTGGTTCGGGTGCACAACATGGACCCGTTGCGTGACCTGTTGATGGTCAAGCAACCGGGCCGCTGGAGCCTGCGCGCCGCCATGGCTGCGGTTGCCGAGGCTGGCAGCGGCGTGGTGCTGTTGCTTGGTCACCCGCTCGATGGCGACGTGTTGCTGGCGCATATTCGCGAAACCGCGGATCACAGCGCAGTGAAAAAACCGACCACCTACAGCATCGTCGGTGCCGGTTCGCAGATCCTTCGAGACCTGGGCGTGCGCAAAATGCGCCTGATGAGTGCGCCGATGAAATTTAATGCGATATCCGGTTTCGATCTGGAAGTTGTAGAATACGTGCCCTCCGAATAATGACCGGCAGTTTGCGGGCCTGTATTCGCGGTTAACACATCACTGAGGGACGCGTAGAAAACGCGTCCCGGCTCTTTAAGAGATCTAACGAATGACCCTGAAGACCATCGAAGGTACCTTCATCGCCCCTAAAGGCCGCTACGCTTTAGTAGTGGGCCGTTTCAACAGTTTCGTCGTTGAAAGCCTGGTCAGCGGTGCAGTTGATGCCCTGGTTCGCCATGGCGTGAGCGAAAGCGACATCACCATCATCCGTGCGCCTGGCGCCTTCGAAATCCCGCTGGTTGCGCAGAAAGTCGCTCAGAAGGGCGAGTTCGCGGCAATCATCGCCCTGGGCGCAGTCATTCGTGGCGGTACTCCGCACTTCGAATACGTGGCGGGCGAATGCACCAAGGGCCTGGCCCAGGTGTCCATGGAGTTTGGCGTACCGGTCGCTTTCGGCGTACTGACCGTTGATTCCATCGAACAAGCCATCGAACGTTCCGGCACCAAGGCCGGTAACAAAGGTGCCGAAGCTGCCCTGTCCGCTCTGGAAATGGTCAGCCTGCTGGCACAGTTGGAGGCCAAGTGATTAGCGACGATAGCGATCGTTTCAACCCGCGCGATCCAAAGCCTGCGGATGCCGGCAAGCCATCGAAAAGCGTCAAGCGTCGCGAAGCCCGTCAGCTCGCGACTCAGGCGCTGTACCAATGGCACATGGCCAAGCAGTCGCTGAACGAAATCGAGGCGCAGTTCCGGGTCGATAACGATTTCAGTGATGTTGATGGCGCCTACTTCCGTGAAATCCTGCACGGTGTTCCTGCGCAGAAGGACAAGATCGACGCCGCGCTCAAGCCTTGCCTGGACCTGACCATCGAAGAGCTGGACCCGGTTGAACTGGCGGTTCTGCGCCTGTCCACCTGGGAGCTGCTCGAGCGCGCTGATGTGCCGTACCGCGTTGTGATCAACGAAGGTATCGAACTGGCCAAGGTCTTCGGTTCCACCGACGGCCACAAGTTCGTCAACGGTGTGCTCGACAAGCTGGCCCCGCGTCTGCGTGAAGCTGAAGTGAAGGCGTTCAAGCGCTGATTGGCGCTTGAACACCAAGTCTGCGCCATGGGCGAGTTTGAGCTGATCCGCAATTTCTTCGCCGCCGCGCCTTGTGCGCAGGGCGGCGAAGGCGTTGCTCTGGGGATCGGCGACGACTGCGCCTTGCTGGCTGTTCCCCCCGGGGAGCAGTTGGCGATTTCCACCGACACCCTCGTGGCCGGTGTGCATTTCGCAGACCCCTGCGACCCGTTTCTGCTCGGTCAGCGCTCGTTGGCCGTGGCTGTCAGTGATCTGGCCGCCATGGGCGCCACCCCCATTGCCTTTACTCTTGCCCTGACTTTGCCGACGGTGACCACCGATTGGCTGGAAGCCTTCGCCCGTGGTTTGAACCTCATGGCGCAACATTGCGCTGTGGCGTTGGTGGGTGGCGATACCACCCGCGGACCGTTGAGTTTGACCATGACCGTGTTCGGTCGGGTGCCGGCTGGTCTGGCATTGACCCGCAGCGGCGCACAGCCGGGCGATTTGCTTTGCGTGGGCGGTGAGCTGGGTAACGGTGCGGGGGCGTTGCCGCTGGTGCTCGGCCAGCGAATGGCTGACGCGGCCATCGCCGATCCGTTGCGGGCTCATTACTGGTCGCCGCAGCCGCAGCTGGGTCTGGGCCTGGCATTGCGCGGCAAAGCCACGGCGGCGCTGGACATCTCCGACGGCCTGCTCGCTGACTGCGGGCACATTGCCCTGGCGTCGCAAGTCGGGATTCAGGTCGAGCGCAACAAGCTGCCGTTGTCGAAGGCGCTGCTGGCCTTTCTCGGTCAGTCCGGCGCTGAGCAAGCCGCGCTGAGCGGCGGTGACGATTACGTGCTGGCCTTCACCTTACCGCCCGCCGAATTGCCCTCATTGCTGGCGGACGGCTGGCCGATCCATGTGCTCGGGCAGGTGGTTGCAGGGCAGGGCGTGACACTGCTGGATGCCGACGGACACGACATCACCCCGCCAATCCGGGGTTATCAACATTTTCGGGAGTCACCGTGACAGATCATCCCAAACAGGTTCCGGCGGAGTTCGTACCGCCGTCGGTCTGGCGCAATCCGTGGCATTTCCTGGCGTTCGGCTTCGGCTCGGGCACCCTGCCAAAAGCGCCGGGCACCTGGGGTTCGTTAGTGGCGTTACCCTTCATTCCGTTATGGCAGATGCTGCCCGATTGGGGCTACTGGCTGATGCTCGGCATCACCATGCTGTTCGGCTTCTGGCTGTGCGGAAAGGTCGCCGATGATTTGCGCGTGCACGACCATGAAGGCATCGTCTGGGATGAAATGGTCGGGATGTGGATCACCCTGTGGCTGGTGCCGGAAGGCTGGTATTGGTTGCTGGCGGGGTTCCTGATGTTCCGCTTCTTCGACATCCTCAAGCCCTGGCCGATTCACTGGATCGACCGGCATGTGCACGGTGGTGTCGGGATCATGCTCGACGATGTGCTGGCGGGCGTATTTGCGTGGTTGGCGATGCAAGGGCTGGTGTGGCTTTTCGTCTGATGCGTCAAATGAGAGAAACGGGGATGGCGCAACGCAGGTTGCTGCTGATGGTTTTCGCGCTATTTTGCTCGTTCGCCCAAGCGGGGGATGCATCGACGACGCCGTCCGTAATTCGCCTGGCCAGCGAAGCCTGGAAAGACTTTACCGCCGCCGATGGCCATGGTTTGGGTTGGGACGTGTTGCGCGAAGTATTCGAGCCGGCGGGCGTCAAGCTGGACATTCGAATCGAACCGTATACACGCGCCACGGGCCTTGCACAGCGTGGCGAAGTGGACGCTTGTGTCGGTGCCTATCGGGATGAAGTCAGCGACGTGCTTTATCCGCGCTGGAGTTTCGATACCGATCCGATCTATGCGCTGGGTCTGGCCAGCAATCCGGCGCCGACCCTGCAAACCCTGGGCAATTATCGATTGGCTTGGGTTCGCGGCTACAAATTCCAGGCTTATCTGCCCAATGTGCAGCGCTACAACGAAGTCGCGCGACGGACCGGGATCCTGTCGATGTTGATGCATAATCGCGTCGACTATTACATCGACGCGCTGGATGAGGTCGACTCCATCGTCAGTCAAGCCAAGGCCTCGCCGCAGTTTCGTCGCACGCACATCGTGGATTTGCCACTGTATCTGTGTTTTGCCGATACACCTCGGGCTCGTCAACTGATGGCGCTGTTCGATCAGCGCATGGACGTGCTGGTAAAAAGCGGCCAGCTGAAACCGATTTTCGCAAAGTGGAAACAGCCGTACCCATTTCGCACAGACTGAACATAGTCAATGTGGGAGCGGGCTTGCTCGCGAAAGCGGTATATCAGGCTACTCATATGTTGAATGTGAGTCCGCTTTCGCGAGCAAGCCCGCTCCCACAGGGTCGTTGGCTTGGCCTCTTGATCAAACATTTTGATCGTTATGCCCCATAATTCAGCCTGAGCGTCTGCAGGAACGTGCTGTTACAATGCCGCCTCTGCGAATCTTCAGTACTTATAGATCAGGAGCACACCGGTGCCTGTCGTTTTTGTCGCCGCTTCCAAGCTGCCAACGCCTTTTGCGCAATTCACCATGCATGGCTTTCTCGATGAGGAAAGCGGCCGCGAGCACGTGGTGCTGAGCCTGGGTGAGTTCGCCGACGGTGCTCCGGTACTCGGCCGGTTGCACTCTGAATGCCTGACTGGGGATGCATTGTTCAGCCAGCGTTGCGACTGCGGTTCGCAACTCGAGGCAGCCTTGCAGGCGATCGCCCGTGAAGGCCGTGGCGTGTTGCTCTACTTGCGTCAGGAAGGTCGTGGCATTGGCCTGTTGAACAAGATCCGCGCCTATGAACTACAGGACGGCGGTGCCGATACCGTTGAAGCCAACGAACGTCTGGGTTTCGCCGCCGATCAGCGCGACTACGCCATGTGCCTGCCGATGCTGGAGCACTTGGGCGTGAAGTCCCTGCGCCTGATGACCAACAACC
This sequence comes from Pseudomonas sp. PGPR40, assembly GCF_022014505.1. Lineage (NCBI taxonomy): Bacteria > Pseudomonadati > Pseudomonadota > Gammaproteobacteria > Pseudomonadales > Pseudomonadaceae > Pseudomonas > Pseudomonas sp. PGPR40. The sequence goes on from NZ_JAKLSP010000020.1 coordinate 79,186, forward strand.
CACGCAAGGTCAAAGCCTTGACCGACATGGGCATCGTGGTTGCCGAGCGCGTGCCGCTGCACACCGGGCATAACCCGCACAACAAACTCTATCTGGCGACCAAGGCCAGCAAGCTCGACCACATGATGGGCAACGAGCATCAGGGCGAGGTTGACCGGGCGTGACCCGCGGTCAGGTACGGCGGCGACTCTCCGTTAACTGGTGGCAATACCTGGCGCTGGCCTTGGTGCCGCTGTTCGTGATCAACGGTGTATTCGGTGAGAGCGAAGCGATTCTGCCGGTGCTGGCCATGCCATTGTTCATCGCCGGTGTGGCCTCGATGTTTGTCAGTCTGAAGTTCTTTGGCGGCTACAAGCACGCACTGATCGCCACCCAGAAAGCCCTCGACACCCCTGAAGAACCCGACGCCTGGATCGCCCTGGCCGCGAAACGTCGCACCGCGTTTCTGGCTGCCGGCTTGCCCGCCTGGATTGGTGCATTGGCGGTATTCGTTGGCCTTGAAGCTGTGCCGCTGGTGCTGCTGGCGCTGTCGACCACGGTGCTGTTCTACCTCTACCGTATCCCGCGTCAACTCGGCTGATGCGCAGCGTCTGGCTGGCGGTGTTGCTGCTGGCCGTCAGCGGCTCGGTGGCTGCGGTTGAACGGGTCGTCAGTCTGGCGCCGTCGCTTTCTGAAATCGTCGTTGAACTGAACTCGGCTGATCTGCTGGTCGGTGTGCTGGATGCCGGTGAACGTCCCGCTGAACTCAAAGACATTCCTTCCGTGGGCAGCTACGGCCAGTTGGACATGGAACGACTGCTCAGTCTCAAACCCGATCTGTTGCTGCTTTGGCCGGGCAGTGTGGGGCCGGCTCAGCGTGAACAGCTCAAACGGCTGAACATTCCTACCTATGTCGCCGAACCTCACAACCTCGAACAACTTACCGCCCAGATTGAAGTGATCGCTACACAGCTGGGCAGAGCGGAGCGTGGCGTTTCATTGGCTGAAAATCTGCGTCAACGACTCGATTCCCTGCGCCAGCGCTATCGAAGAGATGAACCGTTACGGGTGTTTTATCAAGTCTGGGATCGGCCGCTGTACACCGTGGGCGGTGGGCAGATCATCAGCGATGCGCTGGAGGTCTGCGGAGCGCGCAATGTGTTTGCCGATCTGACGCAGCCGGCTCCGCAGATTAGTGTGGAGGCGGTGTTGCAGCGTAACCCCGAGGTGATTCTGGCCAGTGATCAGGCGCAGCTTGATGCGTGGAAGGCCTGGCCGCAGGTGGCGGCGGTGGTGCAGGGACAATTGCTGTTAGTGATGGATAAAGGCCTGGAGCGGCCGAGTGGGCAGATGATCGAAGCGACTGCCAAGTTGTGCCGAGTGATCGCGCCAGACCGCTGAGACCGAGGTGTCTGCTTCGCGAGCAAGCCCGCTCCCACATTGATCTGTGTCATGCACAAAATGTATGTCTGCACGCGATTAACTGTGGGAGCGGGCTTGCTCGCGAAGAGGCCAGATCAAACACCGCAAGTTTCAGCTTAGAGCTCTGGCGTCCAGGTCACCCCGAACATCCACGCCCGGCCTTCCTCGCGATACCCATACTGACTGCTGTCATGGCTGTACAACGCCCGGCTGTAATCCTTGTCCAGCAAATTATCGACCTTCAATTCCAGCTTGATCTCGCGATTCACCGCCCAACTGCTGCGCAACCCCAGCAAGGCATACCCGCCCAACGGCTGCTGGTTGTTCTCGTCGTCATAACTGCTGCTCACCGCTTGCCAACTGGCGCCGAAGCCGAGCCGATCAAACTGCCGATCGAGGTCCAGGCTCAAAGTCCGCCGTGCACGACGGGCGAGGGTGTGGCCGCTGTCGCGATCGCGTGGGTCGATGATCGCTACGCCGAGGTTGCTCTGCCAGCCGAACAGCTCTTGTTTCAAGGCCGCTTCAAAACCATTGATCCGCGCCGAAGCGACATTCGCCGGTCGGTTGTTGCTGCCGAAAATAATCGCGTCTTCCAGATCGGTGCGGTACAGCGAAGCTTCCAGGCGACTGTTTTGCGTCAGCTGACTGCGCCATTGCAACTCATAACTTTTCGAGGTCTCGGGTTTCAAGTCCGGGTTGCTGAAATCCGGGTAGTACAGGTCGTTGAAAGTCGGCGCGCGGAAGCCTTCGCTGTAGGTCAACAGCACATCGTTGTCCGGGTTCAGCGGCAGGGTGAACGTGCCGCTCCAGCTGTTCTGGCTGCCGAACTGCTGGTTCTGGTCGCGACGCAGGCCCAGTTCGGTAGAGAAACTGTCGGCTTGATAGCGATGCTGGATAAACGCTGCACGGTTCCAGCGGCTGTCTTCGTCGAACGCTGTGCTGCTGTTGATTCGGTCTTCGTACCAGTCGCCGCCGAGGATCAGGCTGTTGCGCTCATCCAGGGTCAGGTCGTTCTGCCAATTTACCGAATCGCGGTAGGTATTGAACACGCTGCGCTCGTCGCTGAGCTTATCGAGCGTCTTCTCACGGTTTTCGCTGTGGCCCAACTCGATGCGGGTTTTCCACCGGTCATTGATCCGCGCGTCGACGTAACTGCTGACGCTGCTCACAGAGAACTCGCTATAGGGCTGCTGCTGGACTGATTTGGAGGTGGCCATGTCGAAGCGGCCGAAGGGGTTGTCGAATGCGCTTTTGCCCTGGTTATCCAGCAGATTGGCGCCGACTTCGATGTCGTCGGTGAGGGCGTGACTCAGGCTTAGGCTGACCGATTTATTGCGATATTCATCGTGATCGCCATCACTGGAATAAGACTTGTGGGTGCGATTGATGCCTGCCGTTTCATCAAGGCTGGCACCAAGATTGAAGCGGGTCTGCGCGTCGCCGCCGGACAATCCGAGGCTACGCTCCCAGGTCTGGTTGCTGCCGACTCCAACGTGCATGCGAGGTTGCAGACCCTGTTCGTCGCCACGGCGAGTGAAGATCTGGATCACCCCGCCAATCGCATCGCTGCCGTAAATCACTGAGCGCGAACCACGCAGCACTTCTACGCGCTCGACCTGTTCGATATTGATGTGTTGCAGGTTGCTGTCGCCAGACGTCGAGTTGCCGATGCGCTGGCCGTCGACCAGCACCAGACTTTGCGCCGACTTGGTGCCACGAATGTAGACCCCCGGCAGACTGCCACGCCCACCGGTTTGCCCGACCTGTACGCCCGGTACGCGGCGCAGCAGGTCAGTGACGCTGCTCGGTTGTAGACGGTCGATGTCTTCGCGGGTGAACACCGTGTTGGCGGCGCTGCTGTCGTTGCGCGCTTCGACCTGGCGATTGGCACTGATCAGCACGTCCGGCAGTTTCAGGGCCTGGTCGCGTTCGAAGGTATCGGCCAAGAGTTGGCCGGCCGGCAGGAGGGTCAGCGCCAGGGCAAAAGGGGAGAGTTTCATGAACAGTCCGTCGGCACTTTAAAGCGAATACATTTTTGAGGTTGCACAAACCCCCTGTGGGAGCGGGCTTGCTCGCGAATGCGGTGTGTCAGTCAACATTGATGCCGACTGATGCACCGCATTCGCGAGCAAGCCCGCTCCCACAGGGGGTTTGCATGTAGCCAGAGGATTAGATATTCAGCAGTTGCAAGCGCTGGCGCACCGCTTCTTCGATCCCTGCTTCATCCAGCCCGCATTCGGCCAGCATCTGCGCAGGCTTGGCGTGCTCGACATAAACGTCCGGCAAGCCCAGGTGCAGCACCGACTTGAGGATGTTTTCGCGGGCGAGAAACTCGCTGACGGCGCCACCGGCACCGCCCATGATTGCGTTCTCTTCGACAGTCACCAGCAGTTCGTGGCTGCCAGCAATTTCACGAACCAGTGCTTCGTCGAGCGGTTTGACGAAACGCATGTCGACCACGGTCGCATCCAGCCTCTCGGCGACTTTCAGTGCCTCGGCCAGTTGCACGCCGAACACCAGCAGGGCGACTTTGCCGCCCTGACGGCGGACCACGCCCTTGCCGATTTCAATCGGTTCGAGGTCTTTCGCGATTGGCGCATTCGGGCCGGTGCCACGTGGGTAACGCACCGCTGCCGGGCCGTTGTACAGATGGCCGGTGCTGAGCATTTTGCGCAGTTCGTTTTCGTCGCTCGGGGTCATCACCAGCATGCCGGGGATGCAACGCAGGAACGACAGGTCGAAGCTGCCCGCGTGTGTCGGGCCGTCTTCGCCCACCAGACCGGCGCGGTCGATGGCGAACAGCACATCGAGGTTTTGCACCGCCACATCATGCACAAGCTGATCGTAAGCGCGCTGCAAGAAGGTCGAATAGATCGCCACCACCGGTTTTGCGCCTTCGCAGGCCATGCCGGCGGCGAAGGTCACGGCGTGTTGCTCGGCAATCGCTACGTCGAAATAACGTTGCGGAAAGCGCTCGCTGAAGGCCACCAGGTCGGAGCCTTCTTTCATTGCCGGGGTGATCCCCACCAGGCGCGGATCGGCTGCGGCCATGTCGCACAGCCATTCACCGAACACACCGGAATACTTCGGCCCGCCGGCTTTCTTCGGCGCGGCGGCCGGAGCGTCCAGCGGTTCGAGTTTGGTGATGGCGTGGTAACCGATCGGGTCGACTTCCGCCGGAGCGAAGCCTTTGCCTTTCTTGGTGACCACGTGCAGGAATTGCGGGCCTTTCAGATCGCGCATGTTGCGCAGCGTGGCGATCAAGGTTGGCAAGTCGTGGCCATCGATCGGACCGATGTAGTTCCAGCCCAGTTCTTCGAACAGCGTGCCGGGGACCAGCATGCCTTTGGCGTATTCTTCGGTGCGACGGGCGATTTCCCAGGCGCCGGGCAGGCGCGACAGGACCTTTTTGCTGCCTTCGCGCATGCTTGCGTAAGTGCGGCTGGAAAGGATTTTCGCCAGATAGTTCGACAGCCCGCCGACGTTGCGCGAGATCGACATGTCGTTGTCATTGAGGATCACCAGCATGTTGGCGTCCACTTCCGGCGCGTGGTTCAGCGCCTCGAAGGCCATGCCGGCGGTCAATGCGCCGTCGCCGATCACCGCGATCGCCTTGCGATCACTGTGTTGCAGGCGGGCGGCAATCGCCATGCCCAGCGCTGCGCTGATCGACGTGCTGGAGTGACCAACGCCAAAGGTGTCGTACTCGCTCTCGGAACGACGCGGGAAGGCGGCAACGCCGTCCTTCTGGCGCAAGGTGTTCATGCGTTCGCGACGACCCGTGAGGATTTTGTGCGGGTAGGCCTGATGACCCACGTCCCACACTAGACGATCGTCCGGGGTGTCGAAGACGTAATGCAGCGCGATGGTCAGCTCGATGACGCCCAGGCCGGCACCGAAATGCCCACCGGTCTGACCGACCGTGTAGAGCAATTCCAGGCGCAACTCATCAGCCAGGGTTTCCAGCTCGGCTTCGCCTAACCGGCGCAGGCCGTCCGGCGTGTTGGCACGGTCGAGCAGGGGCGTGGTCGGGCGCTTACGGGGAATCTCATGAAACGTCGTGGGCATCAGGCGAATCGTTATAGGTATAAAAGATGCGGCAGTTTACCTGATGCTTCGTCCCCTGCCCACGCGTTGGTTTTTTTTGGCGGATACGCCTTCAGCTGCGCCGATCGACGATGTACCGGGCCAGATCGCGCAATGGCTCGGCCGCCGCGTCAAACGGTCGCAGCGCCTGCAGGGCCTGGTCCCGCAGTTCCAGGGCATAAGCCTTGGCCGCGTCGAGACCGAGCAGGGACGGGTAGGTCGGCTTGTCCCGAGCAATGTCGGCGCCTTGGCGTTTACCGAGGGTTTCGGTGTCACTTTCGACGTCAAGAATGTCGTCCTGGACCTGAAATGCCAGGCCAATGGCCTGTGCATAACTCTGCAGGGACTTCAATTCGTCCTTCGCGGCATGACCACTGGCCAGGGCGCCGAGCTTGACGCTGACTTCGATCAGCGCACCGGTTTTGTGCCGGTGCATGTATTCAAGGGCTTTTTGATCGAGCTTCAGCCCCACCGATCCGAGATCGATGGCTTGCCCGCCGACCATGCCCGCCGGGCCCGCCGCCAACGCCAGGGCGCTGACCATCTGCAGACGGGTTTCGGTGTCGCAACTGCTCAGGCGCGGGTCGAGCAGGGCGCTAAAGGCCAGACTCTGCAAACCGTCACCGGCGAGGATAGCGCAGGCTTCATCGAATTTTTTATGGGTAGTCGGCTGGCCGCGACGCAGATCGTCGTCGTCCATGGCCGGCAAATCGTCGTGCACCAGCGAATAAGCGTGGATCAGCTCCACCGCACAAGCCGCGCCGTTGGCCTGCTCAGCCTTGCCGCCCAGCGCTTCGCATGCGGCGTAGGCCAGCAATGGGCGCACGCGTTTGCCACCGTTCATCACGCTGTAGCGCATGGCTTCATAGAGACGGGCGAGTTCAGGACTCGGCGGGCTGAACAGGGTTTCCAGTGCCGCATTGACGCGGCCCTGACTGGTCGCTGAATACGCCGCAATCATTCTGGCTGATCCGCGTCGAAGGGTTCCTCGGCCAGCTCACCATCACGCTCGAGCAGCACTTGAACCTTCTGCTCGGCCTGAGCCAGCGCTGCCTGGCAATCGCGGGTCAGACCAATGCCCTGCTCGAAAGCAGTCAGCGAGTCTTCCAGCGACAATTCGCCGTTCTCCAGACGCTCCACCAGCGTTTGCAAGTCAGCGAGAGATTGTTCGAAATCCAGTGCAGCTTTTTTGCGGGCCATGGCGGCTATTTCCGGTTGACGTTAAACCGGCGCGACACTAGCAGATAGGGGGGGTATGGGCAAATGAGGGGGCGTTCGGCCAACGACTCGATCATGATTAATGTGCTGAGTCATCGGGATAGTTGAACTGGGATGAGCCGATTAAAAATGCTATTCGGCTCATATAGTGAGCCGAATATGACGTCTATTCGGCTCCCCGGCCAGCCATCGACAGGTGTCGTCCACGTCCGGCTGCGACCGAATCGCGCAACATCGCGGTCTGGATTCGACCCCATTTTGCAATGGGCCGCAGGTCAATTGTTGTACAGGATTTATTTTTAGACATTAAAAAGCCGGCTTGTGGTTAGCTTTTTTTTGATCTATTTTTTTGAAAAACAAAGAATTATATTTTTTTACAAACGCTCTGAACCCCCATTTGTTCCCCCATTTTTTGCGCTTCTTATCTGATTTTTTTCCGGTAAAAGACCGGCTTTTTTGGAGGTTTTTGTTCTTTGTCTTCCCTTCATTTTTGTATTGAGCGGCCGGCGGAAAAACTTTCGAGGGAGGCCTTACCCTTTGAAAGTATGTCGTATGTTCTCTCATGCTAATAGGGAAGGTCAGATCCTAGGCAGGGACTAGGTACATTAATTCTGTCATTAGCCAATGCTATGTCAGCTTGGCTGATTCAGCGATGAGGTGAGGCAGTACATGGATCAGATGTAGCTGAGGGCTGTGCTAATCGTTAGCACTACTTGTTCAAGGGAGAGGCAATCGCAAGGGTTACTTTATCCCCCAGGAGTATGATTATCGAGTGTCATAATGACATCATTAGGTTCAGTGCACATTGACCCATCTAGCAAGGAGAGCTCGACCCATGGCTGTTGATTTAAAAGACGACGACCAACTTAAGACCGCCTGCGAAAACGTACTGCAGCAGTACCGCCTTCGCCCCGGCCATGATGCATGGGTCAAAAAGCTTTCCGCTTTCCTTCTCAAGGTTCGCAACGCCGGCCATCAGGAATTCGTCAGTGAGGCTTTCCAGAAAGAGCTGTGGGACAGCGAAGCGGTATCGGCAACCGGCATGGGCCGCATCGATATCTCCGCCGTGGCCAAGGAATCCCAGATTGCCGAATGTCTTTGGAGGTTGAAGTCGCAGTACCCCGACCTCGATCCTGCCCAACAGGAGCTGTTGATCAACGAAGCCTGGGCCCAGGTGGCTGAACTGGTAGAGCCTCTGGTCAAACGCAATCCTCGGTTGAAGCGCTACCGTTTGTTCGCTGCTCTGTGCCCTGAAGACTTCACGACCATTACACATCACCGCAAGCTGCGCGAACTGGCGGCTGCAATGGGCGTCAGTCGAGGGGCCGAACATCGGCTGGCTCTGCATCGACTTGTCAAAGAGCGCCTAGAAGCGGTGCTGGGCAACCCGGGTCCAGCTTTCTCGCAAGGCTGGGTAGAACGCATGACGCTCTCATGGCTGCTTTACGTGATACATGTGCAGAATCAGGAACTGGAAGCCACCGAGACCGCAGACCCGGCTACTGGCGAGGAAAGGCTTAATCCTCTGCCTGCAGATCGCCGACGCCGCGGTATGCTCGCGATAGGCGGTTATGTTTCAACCATTCGGGCGATGATCGAGTTTGCGAGGGAGGGCTGTAAGCGAGAGGATTTTCGTGAGCATATGCGCTCGCTGAATCCCGCATTGGCGCCTGCCACCATTTCTACTCAGATGAATGCTCTGATCGCCGAATGGGGGGTCTTACGAGCAGACGGCGACAACCTTGTGTTGACCTCTAGGGGGGATGGTTTTCTGGAGTCCGGCGACCCTGATGAAGTGGCCGACTGGCTTCTGACCCGGATACTGGGTATCGACAACCTCCTGTATGCCCTGACAAAGGCACCTTTGTCCGCTAAGGCGGCCGTCGCCGAGTTGCAAAAGGTCAACGCAAACTGGACAAGTACCTTTGTGCCCAACAGCTTGATTAACTGGACCCGGGCATTGCAACTGGTCGAGTTATCGTCCGATAAAATGCTTCGTCTGTCCGACCGAGGAGAAAGTTGGGCGGCGCGCATTCACTGGGTCCCTGATGTGCTTCTGGTAGCGGCCCCATTGTCGACGGTTGCTGATGTTGCTTCAGGTAATCTGGTTTTCGGCGGTTCGCTAGAGCGTCTTCCACTCAAGCGCATCATCGCCAGCTTTGACGAAAGCATCCGCTTCAAGGACGAGCTTATCGGCCAACTCGACGCTGGTTTATGGAGTCATCCTCGTCGGCATTTTGCGGTGCTGACCGGGCTGAGCGGAGCGGGCAAGACGCTGTTGGCACGTGGTTATGCCCTTGGTATGAGGAGCAACGAGGCCAACCCAAAAAGTGGTTTACTCATTGTTCCGGTGCAACCAGGTTGGCATGACCCTTCTTGTCTTCTGGGTTACGTTAATCCACTAGACAGCGACACCTATGTGCGCACTGGCTTCCTTGATTTTCTACTTCAGGCTAGCGCCGATCCCGATCGTCCCTACACTGTGGTGCTGGACGAAATGAACTTGTCCCATCCCGAGCAATACTTCGCGCCACTGCTCTCGGCCATGGAAACCGGCGACAACATCGAGCTGCACGCCCAGGACGGTGAGGTAAACGGAGTGCCACCTGCCATCTTGTATCCCAACAACCTCGTTATCATTGGCACTGTCAATATGGACGAAACGACCCATGGCCTGAGCGATAAGGTGCTTGATCGCGCTGCCGTCATCGAGTTCTGGGACATTGATGTTGAATCTTTTCCTGGTTGGAAAAACTGCAAACTATCTGAGCAGAAAATCACCGTCGTACGGCAAGCGCTCAAGGATCTTGTACAGGCCCTGCGGCCTGTGCGTCTGCACTTTGGCTGGCGCACCATCCATGATGTGATTGGTTACATTCAGGAGGCCGAGCGGGGTGGCGTGATCGATTTTAATAGCGCACTGGATCAAGCGATTTACGCGAAAGTGCTGCCCAAGCTTCGAGGAGAGGACAGCCCACGCATTAAGAACGCCTTCGGTCTGGTGAAAACCATATTGGAAAATACCGACCTGAATGCATCCGCTCAAAAGGTACGTGAGCTGCTTGACGACCTGCAATACCTCGGATCCGCCCGGTTCTGGCGCTGAACATGGCGACTATCCATTGTATCGACAAGGACGGTAACCGTTCCGAAGTGACGCCCGGCGATCTGTCGCCGGGCTTTAGCGAACTAGGTGATTACTATTTCGTAGCGATACCCGAGCACCGGCTTTATATCGACGATGTGGCGCTCGAAGAGGAGATTCACCACGGCGCAGCTGTCTGGGTATGGACTCCCGGATTTTACGCGGGCGAGGTTGTGGCCGAGTTGATGAATCTGCAGGATAAATTGATCGCCAGTTATCGCCTGGATGTCTCACCTCAGACCAATAAGTTGGGGCATGAGTCGTTTTCTCGGATGATCGGCGAGATCCTCGCGTTCGATCCCAATCTGTTGTTTGGAACGGAACACGCTCAAACGCAAATCGGTATCGACGGCAGTCTTAGCAACCTGCATCTTCAATACTCCAGACTGCGGCGCTATGGGGCGCAACTCATCTCCGCCCTCAGTCGCGTGACCGAAAAGCCATTGACCTGCTTACGTCGTGAAAGAACTCAGGCCAATGCCAACCAGGTCAAGCGGCTCGACCAGCGGACGATCCGTAAGGCATTGAGGGATCCGGCTGCTCTATCTCTTCTTCATTCAAACGCCGCGCCATCCCGCGCGCCTGGCGAGGTCCAATTCGACATCTCGACCGTTTTCAATGACCTCGATAATCCAGCTAATCAGGCCTTGGCCTGCGCCCTGATCGAAGTCATTCGTCGCAGCCGTCAAGTCAGTCTCGCTTTTCAAGTGGAGATGAGTAAAAAGGAGCGCGAATCGAACACCCGATCCGCGTTGGCACCTCGGCTGGGTCGCCGGATCGAGTATCTAGAATCGTTGCATGGGGCACTTCGCCGTATCCAGCGGATGGAACCGTTCCGTAGCCTTAAAAGTTGCAGGCTGTCCGCAGCGGGGCTGAATGCTGTTTCAGCCCATCCGGTATATGCAAGAGCTTACCGATTTGCCTGGTACATACTGCGCTCAGGATTGATAGGTAACGACAACGGCGAGAGTTTATGGATAAGTCCAACGTGGGAAATCTATGAGCGCTGGTGCTACGTGAAAATTGTGGAACTGATGCGACAGCGGTATCCGTGGTTGGAGTGGAAGGGGACATATCCTACACAACGCAACGATTGCATTCGGTGGACAGGGAGTGGTCCTGGCTTTGAAGTAAACGTGTGGTTGCAAGTGCAATGCTCCGCTTTCGGCGAAACTCCCCATGAAGGTTTTACGAGCATTTCGGGACAAAGATTTCCCGACATTGCCATTACGCTGAAGTCTCCTGAGACGAGCCGATTTTTTATAGCTGATGCGAAGTATCGGGTCAGCCGACAAGGGGTACTAGAAGGGATGGAGTCCGCGCATTTGTATCGAGACAGCCTACGATGGAAAGGGCGTCGACCAGACTGCGTGGTTCTGCTGGTGCCAAAGGGGGGCGGCGTTCCAGGATTGGAGTCCGATGGCTATCGGTGTGCGAATGGGGTAGGGGTAGTAGTGATGGGCTGCGGTGACGACGCCGTCACTGTGACCGATATTTGGGAAGACCTAGGCAGCCAGTCTGAGCTCGGGATCATGGGATGAGTTTTCCACAAGATTACCTAGAGGCAACGTGAAATCCGTAGCCCGCATCTGTGATGTAAGCCTTGATTTAATCAGGATTGCTCCACGGCTAAGGCCATAGTGCTCCCCCTTTTTGCGTTTCCCTTTAGGGCTCCCGGAGTTAAAGTGCGCGTTGATCTCGGAGCTCTGGCAAAATCGCCCTCCTGAATTTTTTTGCCCAAGGCAGCGTCTTGTCAGTCGCTGTTGTTATGCATACAAGGTATGAATGGAATGACCAGCAACGAAGAACAGCAATTTCTCAACGGGCTGGAGAAAAAGCTCTGGAATGCGGCCGATAAATTACGCTCCAGCCTTGATGCCGCCGTCTACAAACACGCGGTGCTTGGCCTGATTTTCCTCAAGTACGTCAGCGATACCTTTGCCGAGCGACGCGTTGAGCTGGAAACTCAATTCCGTGATCCCGAGCATGACTACTATCTGGGGGGCGACGAAGAGCTGATCAAGGAAGAACTGGAAATACGCGATTTCTACACCGAGAAGAACGTGTTCTGGGTGCCGGAAATCGCCCGATGGGACACTCTGCAAAACAACGCCAAGCTACCCATCGGTACACACTTTATGCTCAGAACCGCCCAGGGCGACCAGGCGATGGAGATGCGCACTATTGGCTGGCTAATCGATACCGCCTTGGACCATGTGGAAAAGGAAAACCACAAGCTCAAGGGCGTGCTCAACAAGACCTACACCCAATTGAGCATCGAACCGGATAAGTTGACAGGCTTGATCGACCTGATTGGGAGCATCCCCTTCCAGCACGCCAGCCTGCACGCCAAGGATATTCTCGGCCACGTCTATGAGTACTTTCTTGGCCAGTTCGCCTTAGCCGAAGGTAAGAAGGGCGGCCAGTACTACACACCCAAGGCCATCGTCACTCTGATCGTGGAAATGCTCCAGCCGTTCAAGGGGCGGGTATATGACCCCGCCATGGGCTCTGGTGGCTTCTTCGTGCAGAGCGAGCGTTTTATCGAAGAGCACAAGGGCAAGCTGGGTAATATCTCGGTCTACGGCCAGGAGTCCAACCCCACCACCTGGCGCCTGGCGGCGATGAATATGGCCATTCGTGGCATCGACTTCAACTTCGGTGGTCGGTGGGCCAGCACATATAGCGAAGACCTGCATCCGGACCTGCGCGCCGACTTCGTGATGGCCAACCCTCCTTTTAATATGAAGGAATGGAAAAGTGGGGTTAAGGACGACGACCCGCGCTGGGTCTATGGCACCCCGCCGGATGGCAACGCCAACTTTGCCTGGCTGCAGCATATGCTCTACCACCTGGCCCCCAACGGTAGCTTGGGTCTGCTGTTGGCCAACGGCTCGATGAGCTCCAATACCAATAATGAAGGTGAAATCCGTAAGAATCTGCTGCAGGGTGACCGGGTGGAGTGCATGGTCGCCCTGCCGGGTCAATTGTTTACCAATACACAGATACCCGCTTGCATATGGTTTTTGACCAAAAATAAGCACGCCCGTGAAAGTGCCAGCGGACGCACGCTGCGTGAGCGCAGTAGAGAGGTACTGTTTATCGACGCCCGCGACCTCGGTTTTATGAAAGACCGCGTGCTGCGCGACTTTACCCGCGAGGATATCCACAAGGTGGTCAGCACCTACCATGCCTGGCAGTCCGGCACGTGTTACGAGGATGTGCTGGGTTTCTGTAAGGCTGCTACCCTGGACGAGATCTCCCTGAATGACTTTGTGCTGACCCCCGGCCGTTATGTCGGAGCGGTCAAAGTCGAAGAGGACGGCGAGCCCTTTGCCGGAAAGATGCAGCGGCTTAGCGCGCAACTTAAAAGCCAGTTCAATGAAAGTGCCAGGCTGGAAGAGCAGATCAGGAAGAACTTGGCGGGGTTGGGTTATGAGTGTTGAGTGGTATAGAAAGACTCTCGGTGATGTGTGTCTGAAAATTACAGATGGAGCTCACGCCAGTCCTAAGTCTGTGATGAAGGGAAAACCGATGGCCTCCGTAAAGGATTTGACACGGTTTGGTGTTGATCTTTCAGAAGCTAGGCATATATCTGTCGAGGATTTCGAGCAGTTAGTTAGGCAAGGTTGTAAACCAGCAGTTGGCGATGTCTTAATCGCTAAAGATGGAAATACTGCTCTTGATACGGTCTGTAGTGTGAAAGAACCTCTTGATGCTGTTCTTTTGTCGTCCGTAGCTATTCTTCGGCCAAATCCAATAGAGGTTGATTCGGATTATCTAAAGTTCTATTTGTCGTCAAGAGAAACTGTTGCGTATTTGAAAAGTAATTTTATATCTGGTGCGGCAATTCCTCGGGTGGTGTTAAAGGATTTTCGAAAGGCGGAAATATTACTTCCTTCGCTGAAAGTTCAGCGAGATATTGCATCTGTTCTAAACTCTATCGATATGAAAGTTGAGCTTTGCCAAAGCACAAATAGGACCTTTCAGGACATGGCTCAGGCCATCTTCAAATTCTGGTTTGTCGATTTCGGCCCTGTTCGCGCCAAAATGGCCGGCCAACAGCCGGAAGGTATGGATGCTGCCACGGCGGCTCTTTTTCCAAATGAGTTGGTGGACTCGGAAGTGGGACTGATCCCGAAAGGTTGGGACGTGACAACCTTGAAACAACTCACCAGTAAGGTTGGTAGCGGGGCGACCCCAAAAGGTGGGCGTGAGGTCTATCTCGATGAAGGTGTTGCCCTAATACGTAGCCAGAATGTGTATGACTCGGAGTTTGTTTGGGGCGGGTTGGCTCGTATTTCCGACGATGCCGCGGCCCAGCTAAAAGGCGTTGAGGTTTTTCCTGAGGATGTTTTACTGAACATCACTGGAGCCTCGATTTTGCGAACTTGTGTTGTTCCGCAGGAAGTATTGCCTGCGCGGGTCAATCAGCATGTTGCAATTATTCGTGCTAAGGGTGAAATCTCACCTCGTTATCTGCATCTGCATCTATTGCAGCGACAAGTGAAAGATTATTTGCTCGGCCTGAATACAGGCGGTTCTAGAGAGGCGGTAACGAAAAGTCATATTGAGTCCGTTCAGATATTGAACCCGGGGCGAGATGTGCTGCTGAAGTTTCAGCAATTGGTTGAGCCGTTGTTTTCTGATATCGAGAATTTGGCTAGCCAAGCAAGAGTATTGTCGAATCTTCGCGATACCCTTTTACCAAAACTGTTGTCGGGTGAGCTAAAGGTTGAGGAGGCCTGATATGTCCATTGACAGGGTTAAGGAAAATCAGGCTGTCATCGAACGTATTGAGTCATTTCTTACCACAGGGTATGAGTCAAATCCGGAGTTTAACGCTGTTCTAAATGGCGATGCTCCGATTAGTATTAAAAGCTTGAAAGATCAGAAGGCTAGTTACAGTTATGAAGTTGGCGAGATTCTCTATTGGGTGGATCGCGCTAGTTATTTGGATGAGCTGGAAAGCTGGAATGGTGAACAAATAAGATCTAACCATTCATTGGCAATAGCGTTTTTGGAGGAGAGTCACCAAGAGGCTGTATTGAGAGATTTAGTTGATGCTATTCGTAAGCGTCGAGTTGCTCCGTTTATTGGGGCGGGTGTTTCGAGTGCAGCGGGTTACCCTTTGTGGGGTAGTGCGCTTAAGATGTTAATTGCTAAGCACAGATTGGCAGGGCTTGAAGTAGCTGCGATTGAGGCCGCAATAGACCGTTTTGACTTTCTTGAGGCGGCGCAGCAGTTATATGAGCAATTGCCGAAGGGTGTTGATAATTTTATACATACAGAGTTTCGTCTGAAAAATGATGACGAGCCTGAAATTAAAAAAGGCTACCCTTATTTAATTGAGCTGTTGCCAAGGCTTTCTAGTGGCTGCGTAGTAACCACAAATTTCGACAAGCTTATCGAGACGTTCTTGCGCGAGGGCGATCGCTCTCTGGTGGATGGCTGCATGCTGGGGGATAAACAGGGTATAGAGTTTGTTCATCGACTTCTTAACGGAGATCGGTGCATTCTCAAACTTCATGGGGAACACTCCCGCCCGGATACACATGTTTTTACCCGCGAGCAATACGAGCGGGCGTATGGAGCAGCTTTTGATTTTAGTAAGGAATTGCCAAAAGCTTTAAGGCAGATTTATATCAGTAACTCTCTGCTTTTTGTTGGTTGTTCTTTGGAGCAAGATCGTACGCTTGATTTGTTTGCGCATGTGATAGCTTCAAAACAGTTCGAGATTCCCAAGCACTTTGCATTCTTGCCTGATCCTCAAAATGGCCCGCTAAAGCAGGCAAAAGAAAATCGTCTGTTGGAGCTAAACATCCAGCCCATTTGGTACCGGGTCGAAGAGCACGACCATTCGATGTTGACGCTACTGGTCGATCTGGCTGTGGATATGGCGGAGCGTAAGGTGAGCTTGAAGTGATGGTACGTCCTTATTTTGTCCGCGTGGGGCATTTAGTTGATGTCTAGTTATCAACCGACCTGCCAACTTACCCAAAGCATTCTCCAACTGGGAGCCTCTATTTGTGAGCAGCTCAGGCGTTGGTCGGTGATGGACTCAGCTTTGCTCTCATCCCATTCACGCTGCGATAACCGTATCGGCGCCTTCCATGTGTCAATGGCCATTGAGCACCCTCCCATATCACTGCAGCAGATGACCGCCGTGCTTGACGGAGAGCGCGTGTTTGGTCAGTTGGAGGAGCGTTCGGAGAAGATTCTTGCGCTGTTGCGCAGCGAGCCACGCCTGCTGGTCAGAATGCTGGCCGAGCGTTTGGGCATCAGCCCGAGGGCGGTGGGAAAACAGATTGCCAAGCTGCGCCAGCAAGGGCACTTGCGACGCATCGGCCCGGCCAAGGGTGGCCATTGGGAGGTTATGCAGTGAAGCTTATTACCGAAGATTTGCTGGAACAGCTGTGCCTAGAGTGGTTCCGTGAGGGCGGCTATGAGATCGCCTACGGGCCGGATTTGTCTCCTGATGGCGAGGCCTCCGAGCGCTTGGATTACCGCCAAGTGATTCTTAGCGGTCGCCTGTTTGCCGCGTTGGTGCGTATTAACCCGCATATTCCTCCGGTAGTGTTGCAAGAGCAGGTAGTGGAGATGCTCGGCAAGCCGCAAAGCCCAGTGCTGATTCACAACAATCAGCAGTTCCAGCGCTGGCTGTTGGAGGGAGTGCCGGTGCAGTACCGCGATTCAGACGTGATGCGGCACGAACATGTTCAGCTAGTGGACTTCCAGGCAGTGCATAACAACCAGTTCCTGGTAGTCAACCAGTTTACCCTGCAAGGCAGCCAGGTTAACCGCCGCCCTGATCTATTGGTGTTTATCAACGGCCTGCCGATGGCGGTAGTTGAGCTGAAGAACCCCGGCGACGAAAACGCTGATATCTGGGATGCCTGCAACCAGTTGCAGACTTACAAGGAGGAGCTTCCAGAGCTGTTCCTCTTCAACCAGGCCCTGGTGATTTCCGATGGCGTCACCGCGCGAGTCGGTTCGCTGACCGCCAACAAGGAACGCTTTCTGCCTTGGCGCACCATTCATAACGAGAACGACAAGCCGCTGCTATCTTATGAGTTGGAGGCCGTGGTGCGCGGTTTCTTCCAGCGCGAGTTGTTTCTCGACTACATCCGTCATTTCGTCCTGTTCGAGCGGGATGGTGATCGTCTGATCAAGAAGATTGCCGGCTACCACCAGTTTCATGCCGTGCGCGAGGCAGTGCGCGTCACGCTGATAGCGGCTGCTAACGAGAGCGAGCTGCGAGAGGAGCGTGCCAGTTACGGTAAGCGGGTGGAGCCACGCAAAGCTGGAGTGGTTTGGCATACTCAGGGTTCGGGCAAGAGCATCTCCATGGTCTGCTATGCCGGCAAGCTGCTGCAGCAACCACAGATGAAAAATCCGACGCTGGTGGTGGTGACCGACCGTAACGAGCTGGATGGTCAGCTGTTTGACAATTTCAAGAGCGCCAAGATGCTACTCAAGCAGGAGCCGGAGCAGGCCAACAGCCGCGAGGAGTTGCGTGAGAGGTTGGCGTCGCGGCAGTCCGGCGGCATTATTTTTACCACCGTGCAGAAGTTCTCGCTGTTGGAAGGCGAAGAAACGCATCCTGCCCTGATCCAGCGCAGCAACGTGGTGGTGATTTCTGACGAGGCACACCGTAGCCAGTACGGTCTAAAAACTCGCTTGGTAGAAGTGAAAGATAAGGCCAGCGGTGAAGTTACTGGACACAAGTATGTGAGTGGCTACGCCAAGCACCTGCACGATGCCATCCCTAATGGTACCTTTATCGGTTTTACTGGCACGCCGATTGCCAATGAAGATAAGGACACCCGCGCGGTATTTGGCGGCTACATCAGCATCTACGATATCCAGGATGCTGTGGATGATGGTGCTACCGTACCCATCTATTACGAAAGTCGGTTAGCTAAGCTGGACATCAACCAGGCCGAGATCGAGCAGCTCAATGACGACGTTGAGGAGGTCATCGAGGACGAAGAGGATATTTCCTTCCGAGAAAAAACTAAGAGCCAGTGGGCTACCCTGGAGAAGTTGGTAGGGGCAGAGCCACGCATCCGGCAGGTGGCCACCGATCTGGTGCAGCACTTCGACACACGCACCGCGACCCTAGATGGCAAGGGTATGATCGTTGGCATGAGCCGAGAAATCTGCGTTCATCTGTACAACGCCATAGTCGCACTGCGTCCTGAGTGGCACAGTGCGGACCTCCACCGTGGCGCAATCAAGGTAGTGATGACTGGCTCAGCGACCGACCGCGAGCTGCTGCAACCTCACATCTATAACAAGCTGCAGAAGAAGATCCTGGAGAAACGCTTTAAGGACGCCAGCGACCCGCTCAGGCTGGTGATCGTCCGTGACATGTGGCTGACTGGGTTCGACGCGCCCTGCGTGCATACTATGTATGTGGACAAGCCGATGAAGGGCCACAATCTGATGCAGGCCATTGCCCGGGTCAATCGGGTGTTCAAAGACAAGCCAGGCGGGCTGGTAGTGGATTACATCGGTATCGCCAACGAGCTGAAAAGTGCGCTAAAAACTTACACAGACTCCAACGGCAAGGGGCAACCGGCCAACCTGGTGCAGGAAGCATTCGCCCTGCTGGTGGAAAAAGTTGATGTGCTGCGTGGCATGTTCGCTACCGAGATGAATGGTGAGAAGCTCGATATCAGTGCTTACGCGACCAAGGCCACCTTTCTGCTGATTCCGGCTTCTAACCATGTGCTGGGGCTGGACGATGGCAAGAAGCGCTTTCTCGACTTGGTATTAGCTATCAGCAAGGCCTTCGCCCTGTGCGGCACCCTAGACGAAGCGGACGAGTATAGGAAGGAAATCGCTTTTTATTCGGCGGTGAAGGCTGTGATCACTAAGTACACGACAGTCGATAAGAAACTCACCGAGGAAGAAAAAAACTCCGCGCTCAAACAAATCCTCGATAACGCGGTGATGGCTGAGGGCGTGGCGGATATCTTCGAGCTGGCTGGGTTGGATAAACCCAATATCGGCTTGCTAGACGACGCATTTATGGCCGATGTCCGCGCTATGAAAAGCAAGAACTTAGCCGTGGAGCTACTGGAGAAATTGCTGCGCGACGAGATCCGCGCCAATACCCGCAGCAACGTGGTACAGGAGAAAAAATACAGCGATCGGCTGTTGGAAACCCTGCGCAAGTACCGAAATCGTGCAATCGAAACTGCACAGGTAATCGAAGAACTTATCGCCATGGCCAAAGAGTTCCAAGAGGCGCTCAAACGCCACGAAGCGCTTGGCCTAAACGAAGACGAGTTGGCGTTCTATGATGCCTTGGCCAATAATGAGAGCGCTGTACGTGAGTTGGGTGACGAAATACTGAAGAAGATTGCACACGAACTCACCGGAAAACTTCGCAGTAGTACCACAGTGGATTGGCAGGTGCGCGACAGCGTGCGGGCCAAGTTGCGCAATTTGGTGCGTATCACTTTGCGCCGCTACAAATACCCGCCGGATAAAGCAGATGAGGCAATCGAACTGGTGCTCAAACAGGCCGAGGTATTGAGTGGGAAGTGGTCAAAATAATTACCGCTCACCAAAATAGGTGGGACATCCAGCAATTGGTGTCCCCCGTTTATGGTGTGATTTTGTCAAAGGTGCGGTCGCCAGATTATAGTTTTACCCAATCTTAGGCAGATCAATCTGACCGTCAGCCCGTAGTAATACAGGCTGTGCTTGGAGTGGTCTTCCAGGTGCTGAGTGAGAAACCAGCGCACATGCTTGAGCTGCCAGGTCCAGGGATTATCTCGTTCCCATCGCTGTTGAATGGCCGCTTGCATGATTTGGGCTTGCCGTAGGTGTCGTTGCTGGGTGGCCTTCGAACCAGTCAGTACGCCACTCAGGAACAGTGTCATATCGAAGGGTTTGGTCACGCTCTACCTCCAACATAGGCCGAAACCACATCGATCCGGTTATGTCCGAGCTCTTGGCTAATCTGTTGGCGGGCCTGTTGATGAAGGTCGCACTCAATGCGATAGCAGTGGGCACCATTGATCGGTGCTGCGTGGCCCGTGAGCTGCTCGTAACGCTCGCAGGCGTAGGCCGCTCGCAGTTCATGAAAACCCTTCAGTTCTTGTTCATGTAACGTTTCTCGGGCGGGGCGTACGGTCTGTTGCAGGAACGCAGCGTAGCTTTCGTCTCGGGCCAGCAAGTTGCGGCTGCGGGGCGGCGACGCATGACGAGCCAATTGCAGCGCCGCCTTCACCTCTTCATTGGCATCGATCCATCGCGGCGCTGAAGCCCCTGAGCGGCCGCCTTTGGTGCCATCCTGGATGTTGATGCGGCCTAATTGTTCGGCTTCGCGTAGCAATCGTGGCAGGTCGGCCAGGATCGCCTCACGCAGGCGCATACCGGTTGTTCGAGCCAAACGGACAATCGCCACCACCCGCTCGTGTTGCCGTTCGCCAAGCATCGCAAGCACTCGCCGTACCTGTTGGCGGTCTTGGCCATCCGGCGCGCGGGTGCGTACGGTCGAGCGCTGCAATCCTAACGCTTGGCTCGGACTGGCGATTCTGACGTCCTGATCACCGCGGAGCGCCGCCAAGGTGCGGTTTACGCTGCTCAGGCGGTTCTGCGCGGTAGCGATGCAGAGTTTGTCTTGCTGGATCTGCTGGCGCAGGTAAGCGGCGTAGTCTTGCAGTGTCCGTCGATCAATCTGGCGCGCATCGTTAAACCCTGGTCCATCCACTGAGCGACACCAGCGGACAAACGCCTGCCAGCGATCACTATGCGCCTTGACCGTGCCGTAGTGCCCACCGCCAAACAGATCTTTCAATGCCTGTGGTCCGGCAAAGCTCAGTTGCCGACCATAGCCAAAATTACGCCCGTCCCGTCTACCGACCAATCCCATGACCAAACTCCTCTCGAAGCCACACTTGTAAAACCTTCCCCACGTCATCCCGCCACGAATGTTGAGTGTTATCAGGGATCAAGGCCCCTGCGACCTGTGAGGGTTGTCCACTAACGCGGGACTGGCGGCTCTTTACGACCGGGAGCGTGGGTATCTCATGATCTGCCTCCTGATCACCGATACCGGTGGGCGGGTGGAGGCTGCATTGGCTGACGGGGCCAATGCCGCGAGATCCTGAGTCAGGTGAAGGCAGTGAGGCGATGACCGGGGCATGCCTGACTGTCAGTCAGGTGCAGTCCATTCCGTGGGCTGCGGCACCATCATCTGCATCGCTGTTGCTGGTGACTTCGGTATTTGTCACGCCGATTGTCGCGAGGGGGAATGCCGCAAAGCCTTGTACGAGTTGGGCTGCAGCAGCGGTTGGAGCGCCCGTCTCTTTCCGGAAGAAAGAGACGGGCGCAGGTTGGCGCAAGGAAATGGCCAAGCGGATAGGTTGCTGCAGGGCAGCTATGAAAGGGGATGAGTTGCCGCAGTGGGCACACAGGTAAAAGTGGGCATCCATCACATCGCTGTGACCGTGCGAGCCGCCGGACGCTAATCGCACTTTGGGAGAACCACCACGGTGTGGCGTAGCCTTAAAGGTTCTGGCTACCTGGGTTGCTGTCAACGACAGCGCTTTGCCAGATCTTTTCTACGCCTGTGGATAATTCGGGTCAAGGCTTGAATTTTCGGGAATTCTGCGGCTGTGGATGAAATTATCCACCGGTGGAAATCAGTGGTTTTCCACAGACAGTTGCGCGGGCTTTAGATTTTTTAGTGAGGTCCATCCAAGCAGGGCGGCTTTGCAGCCCTGCTTGGATGGACCCGGCTTGAAAGTCGGTAACCGGAGACCTTGTGGCCTTACACCGATGTTGGTTACGCCGAGGTTGCGGGATTGTGGCCTTGATACGTGGACCTCAAGGTCCCGTCGCCTCATCATTCTTCCGAGGTTTCGCGTTGAGCCTTATCCGCGTGTTCAAGTGTTGATGTAGCGTAAATCGCCCATGCGTTCATAAGCTCCCGTCGCTTATCAAAAAAATCTGATCGAGAGTACGCGCTTTCCGTTTCCCCGCGCTCGTCATGGGCCAGCGCGAGCTCGCAGATATCTCTCGGAAAAGGCGTCTTTTCACCTGCCCAGTCCCGGAAGGTTGAGCGGAAGCCGTGACGAGTGATGTGCTCATAACCCAGTGCATGTAGCAGATTGCGAATGCCATTAGCGTGCATCACGCCGCTTCGGCCATGGCCGGGGAAAACGTAAGGGCTCTTGGCGTCGATTTTCGGAAGGCCTTTCAAAAGTGAGACCACTTCCGGCGCTAGCGGGATCGCGAAGGCTTGTCGCGTCTTCATGCGTTCGTCCGGTAAGGACCAGCGACCGGAGTCCAGATCAAACTCATCCCACCGGGCAAATCGCACCATATGGGTTCTCGCACCGGTCAAAATCAGAAGCTGAGCCGCCACCGAGACGTGACTTGGATCCTTGCTCAAGACCTGCATCAGTTTGGGAAGATCCTGCCACTGTAGTGCCGGATGGTGAACGCGTTTTCGTGCTTTCTTCTTCTCCTGCCGGCTGAGCAGGTTTTCCAGATGACCGCGCCATCGAGCCGGATTCTCTCCAGTTCTGAGGCCTCGGGCTCTGGCAGCATCCAGGATCTGTTCGATTTGCCCACGTACTTCGTCAGCCGTCCGCGTTTTGCTTGACCATAGTGGCTGAAGTACTTTGATCAGATGCTTGGTCTCGACCTGGTCAGCTGACAGCCTCCCTATAGTAGGAAAAGCATAGAGCTCGAGTTTCCTCAGCCAGCCCTTGCGCCATTTCTCCGACCAGCTTGATCCATGGGCGTCTCGGTAGTCAGCGGCCAGCTTCTCGAAGGTAATCAGCTGCGCCAGTTCCCGGCGTGCGGCTTCCCGCTGAGCGGCTTGTTCAGCCTGTCGTTTCGCGAGTGGGTCAGTGCCATTGAGAATCTGGACTTTATTTTCATAGGCGGCTGCGCGCGCTTTTTTCAGGTCGAGCTGAGGGTAGCTCCCCAGACCCATTTCCCTGCGTTTGCCGTTCAATTGAAAGCGGAGTACCCAGGTTTTTCGTCCTGAGGGTTTCACCAAAAGACGAAGCCCTCCACCGTCTTCGTACGTCCCAGCCTCAACCAAATTTTTGATTTGATTGGCGGTCAGTTTGCCCATTTTTTCGCCCTCTGTTCCCCCACTTGTTCCCCCACTTACGCGTGGAACGCCTCGGATCAAAACGGAAGTCACAGGAACAAAAGTAGGCTGAAACCCTTGATCTAGCAAGGCTAACGCGATTTTTAGTAGATGAGGGTGGCTTTCAAAAAGACATTAAAAAGCCGGCTTGTGGCCGGCTTCTCGGGGACTGGCTTGATTTATTTTTGGTAAACCGCGCCAGCCTTCAAAACGTACACCCGGATCTTGCGTCCGGCTGTGGGACTTGGCGAGAAAGTCATCTGCCTTGTCGGTGCGATCTGAGCCTGAAGAAGGGTCGATGCGCAAATGTGGGGCGCAGCATACTGATTTTTTTGAAAAATTCCCAGCTTGGCATGCGGGGTAGAGCGATTGTGGCTGAGGTGTAGCAGGTGCCGAAGGTTGTGTGTTCGACAGCTGCGCAGTCGAACGAGGCAAGCCCTTGTAGGAGCGAGGCTTGCCCGCGAAGAACGATGACGCGGTCTGCCTGGCGGACTGCGGCGCTCCCTTCGCGGGCAAGCCTCGCTCCTACAGGGGTTTGCCCCCTCGCCATGGTTGTTTACAGGAAGGGCACGGACGGCCTGCGTTTATTGAGCGTCGACCACCAGAATACCCATCCCAATACCCTTATGTTCTGCTTGTCGATCTGCTCGGCATTGAAGATCTCATCTGGATATTCGGCTTTGTTATAGCTGCGCAACCGCAGCGCATTCCCCGGCATTCGATGCAGGTATTTGATCCGCAACATCCCGTCGTGCTCGATCGCATAAATCTCCCCATCAATTATCTGAGTAAGCCCGCGGTCGATCGCAAGTGTCGAACCGTCTTCAATCTTTTCGGCCATGCTGTTGCCGATCATGTGGGTACAAATAGCGTCGGTGTGATTGATTTCCAGGGAGTCGAGGTGGCTGCGGGGCAGGCGGATGGCTTGGGTGGGGTCTTTGACGACGTGAGTTTTGTTGGAACCCGGGGCGGTGGCTGTTTCTTTATAGAAGGGCAGCTCGACGTCGATGGGCTCGATCACCGTGTAGATGCCGCGAATGGCCTGGGCGTCGAAGGTGTTGCCGGACTCGTCGAGCACGCGCAGGCGCGAAGACTCTTTCGGGCCTTCGCCGGTTTTCAGCCAATCGCTATTTACAGACAGAAGTCTGGCGACCTCTTCCATGCGGTAGGCGGGCACACCGCGGGTGTACCAGTTATGGATGTTTTGCGCTTCCGTATCGAAGAAAGCGGCAAATCCTGTGGTTGTGATTTTCGCTGCTTCGAGGAGTGCTCTGAACCGTGGGCCGCTAGTGTTCTTTTTCATAAACGCGAGTTTACGGGCGCAGGATGGGGGTTTGAATAAACGACCCGTTCAAATTTCGAGGGAAATTTAAGACCGGATGTAAGACTCCTTTTGTAAAAATTAAACAAACAAAAACCCAAGCCAGGAAGCTGCAAACGCATTGTTAAAGGCGTATTTCCATGCGCCCACAAAAAACCCCGGATCAACCGGGGTTCTTCTTCAAGCGTCGGAGCTAGAAGCTTGCAGCTCAGCCTTTATAGGCAGCAACCGACTTGGTGATCGCGTCGCGGGCGGCATCTGCGCCGGCCCAGCCTTCGATCTTCACCCATTTGCCTTTTTCGAGATCTTTGTAGTTCGCGAAAAAGTGCTCGATCTGCTGAATCAGCAGCGCAGGCAGATCGGTGTATTCCTTCACGTCGACGTACAGCTGGGACAGCTTGTCGTGTGGAACCGCGATCACTTTGGCATCGCCGCCGCCATCGTCGGTCATGTTCAGGATGCCGACTGGACGCGCGCGGATGACCGAACCTGGCGCAACCGGGTAAGGGGTCACGACCAGCACGTCGAGGGGATCACCGTCGTCGGCCAGGGTGTTCGGGATGTAACCGTAGTTGGCCGGGTAGAACATCGGGGTGGCCATGAAACGGTCAACGAACAGGCAGTCGCTGTCTTTGTCGATTTCGTATTTGATCGGCGCGTGGTTGGCCGGGATCTCGATCGCGACGTAGATGTCGTTCGGCAGGTCTTTGCCAGCCGGAATCTTGCTGTAGCTCATTGGGCGGTGCCCCCGTAGTTGACCAAAAACACTTGGCCGGATTGACCAAAAAGTGGCGGCGATTATAGGCATATTCTGCCGTCGTTGCCATGCGCCAGAGGTCGTAGAGACCCAGGTGCCCGCTAGTCGTGTGCCTGATAGACCGGGTTCTCGGCCAGAAGTTGCTTCAGCCTCGCCAGCGGATCTTGCCGGTAGAACAGCTTCAGCTGCTCATAAACCTGTGGATAAGCCTCGTGCAGCAAATCCGGGGCGCTGAAGAAGTATTCGCTGGTGACCGCGAAGAACTCGGCGGGGTTTTCCGCTGCGTATGGGTCGATGGCGGTTTGCGCATCAGGGTTGCGATCCAGTTGCCGATCGAGGTCGTCATAGGCCTCTTGCATGACCTTGGCCCAGTCGCTGACGCGCATATCCGGATGCAGCGGCGGCAGCCCGTTGGCGTCGCCGTTGAGCATGTCGAGTTTGTGCGCGAGTTCGTGGATGACCAGGTTGTAGCCTTCCCAGCCACCACTGGCCATCACGCCGGGCCAGGCGAGAATGATTGGGCCTTGCTGCCAGGCTTCGCCGCTGTGTTCGCCGTCCCATTCGTGTTCGACGCCGCTGGCATCGCGATGGCGCTGGGGGCTGAGGAAATCGTCGGGGTAGAGGATGATTTCGTGAAAGCCCTGATACCAGTTCAGATCGCCCAGATGCAGCAGCGGTAATTGGGCCTGGGCGGCGAGCAGCAGGCGTTGCTCCTGGTGGAGTTCGACGCCGGGCAGGGCGGTCAGGTGTTTGTCTTGCAGGAACAGCACGCAGGCTTCGCGCAGCCACTGGTCTTCGGCTGCGCTGAGACCATCGAGAAAACTCAAGTGATGGCGCACCCGTTGCCACGTGTCGTCGGCAATCGGATGTCTGGCCAGGGTGCGTTGGCGTCGCCAGGCGCTAAGGGACCACATCGTGAGTCAGCGGGGTTCGGCTTTGGACGCAGCATGACCGAGGCGGCTGCGGATCACGCTGATGATCATCGGCAGCAGCGACAGCAGGATGATGCCCACCACCAGCAGCGACAGGTTTTTCTTGATGAACGGTACATTGCCGAAGAAGTAACCGAGAGTGACCAAGCCACCCACCCAAAGGATGGTGCCGAGGACGCTGAAGGCAAAGAACCGTGGGTAAGGCATTTTGCCAATGCCCGCGACGAACGGGGCAAACGTACGGATGATTGGCATGAAGCGCGCCAGGGTCACGGTCTTGCCGCCGTGCTTGTCGTAGAAGTCGTGAGTTTGTTGCAGGTAGTCGCGGCGGAAAATTTTAGAATTCGGGTTGCGGAACAACCGTTCGCCAACGGTGCGGCCAATCACGTAGTTGGTGCTGTCACCGAGAATCGCCGCCAGCATCAGCAGGCCGCCCAGCAGCACCGGGTCCATGCCGCCACCGGCCGCCACGGCGCCCGCGATGAACAGCAGGGAATCACCCGGCAGGAACGGCATCACCACCAGACCGGTTTCGCAGAAGATCACCAGAAACAGAATGGCGTAAATCCATGCCCCGTAGTTGGTCACCAGCAGGTCGAGATAAACATCGAGATGCAAGATAAGGTCGATTGGGTTGAAATCCATGGAAAGCACCTGTGGTGATGGCCCGACTCTGCAGGCCTGTGCGGATGGCTTCGCGTAAGACTACAGCTAAGTGTGATTTTTCTTACGAGCCGGAAGAATGGGCATTATACGGGGGGAGAGGTGAAAAACGCGTCGAGTTTGTAGCTGGGAATGTCGATGTGTTGCGGAGTGTGTGGGAAAAGATCGCAGCCTTCGGCAGCTCAGGGTCGAGGTCGCCCCGTTCAGGAGCTGTCGAAGGCTGCGATTTTTTGGGGGCCTTACAGCTCTTCACTGATCGGCAACACATAGTTCTTGAATTCGGTGTCTTCCTTGAACCCGATGGATTCGTAGGTTTTCTGCGCGACTTCGTTATTGCTGCTGGTGGAAACGCGCATGCGCACGGCGTTGGTTTCCTTGGCCATTTTTTTCGCGGTGCGGATCAGGTTGTCGGCCACCAATTGGCGGCGGGCGTCTTCGGCGACGTAGATGTCGTTGAGGATCCACACGCGTTTAAGCGAAAGAGACGAAAAGCTCGGGTACAACTGACAGAAACCCATCAGTTTGTTGTTGTCATCATCGGCCAGGGCCAGGTAAATCACTGATTCCTTGCGCCGCAGGCGTTTCTCGAGGAATGCCCGGGACGAGTCCGGATACGGCAGGGAGCCGTAAAACTCACGATATTTGACGAACAACGGGGTCAGCAGGTCGAGATGTTCGAGGGTCGCTTGAATAATCCGCATGGTAGGTCTCGTCTTCAAGTGGCTGTCTTACGTGGTGACGGCGATGGGAAACCCTGGCGGCCGTGCATCGATCCTGCCTGAAACCTGAATAGAAACGCAATGCGGAAACGGTTCAGGCATCCGACGGGCTCAGTAGGAAATTACCTTTCATGTCCGCATCAATGTCCGACTCAAGCGTCTGAACCTGGGCTTCGTCCTTCAGACTGACCCCCGATAACTGCCGCCGACAGGCTTCGCGCATCAAATACAGCAAACGGTGGGCCGCCATGCCATAACTCAAGCCTTCGAGCCGGACATTCGAGATGCAGTTGCGATAGGCGTCTGTCAGTCCGACTTTTGGATTATAGGTGAAATACAACCCAAGGCTGTCTGGCGAGCTCAAGCCGGGGCGTTCGCCGATCAATATGACCACCATCTTCGCGCCCAGCAGCTCGCCAATTTCGTCGGCCACCGCGACTCTGCCCTGTTCCACCAGAATCACCGGCGACAGGGACCAGCCCTCAGAGGCTGTCTGTTCTTCCATGCGCGCCAGAAACGGTAAGGTGTGCCGATGAACGGCCAGTGCTGAGAGGCCATCGGCCACCACAACGGCCAGATCCACCCCGCCAGGATGGGTCAGCGCGTAATCGCGCAGGGTCTGCGCCGACACATCACTCAACTTGCGCCCCAAATCAGGGCGCTGCAGATAGCTGTTCCGGTCCGTGGCGGCGCTGTGCAGCAGCAGACTTTCACGTCCACGCTCGGCCAGTTGCGAACGGAGTTCGATGTGATCGAACGGCAGGTGCACCGCATCCCGGGCCTGGGCATGAGCGTATTGAAAATCCAGCTGCGCGCTGGTCGGCATACTGGTGCCTGTACGACCGAGGGCAATACGTGCCGGGGTCAGGCGACGCAGTTCCAGCAATGGGTTTTGCGGATCGACAGGTGGTTTATCCATCTCAATACTCATCCCAGTTGCGCCATGGCTTGACGGAAGGCTGGCGGCAGGTTGTCGCCGAAGTGAATGTTGCCGTCTGCCTGGGTAAATATGCCCATGTTCGCCAGCCACTGTTCAAATTCCGGTGCCGGTCTCAGGCCCAAGGTTTTCCGGGCGTAGAGGGCGTCGTGGAACGACGTTGTCTGGTAATTGAGCATGATGTCGTCGGAGCCGGGAATGCCCATGATGAAGTTGATTCCAGCCACGCCCAGTAGGGTCAGCAGGGTGTCCATGTCATCCTGGTCGGCCTCGGCATGGTTGGTGTAACAGATGTCGCAACCCATGGGCACGCCCAGCAGCTTGCCGCAGAAGTGGTCTTCGAGGCCGGCGCGGATGATTTGTTTGCCGTTGTAGAGGTATTCCGGGCCGATGAAGCCTACAACGGTGTTTACCAGAAATGGTTTGAAATGGCGCGCCACGGCGTAGGCGCGGGTTTCGCAGGTCTGTTGATCGATACCGTGGTGAGCGTTGGCCGACAAGGCGCTGCCCTGGCCTGTCTCGAAATACATCAGATTCTGGCCCAACGTGCCGCGATTCAGGCTCAAACCTGCGTCATAACCTTCCTGCAAAACATTGAGGTTGATACCGAAACTGGCGTTGGCGGCTTCAGTGCCGGCGATCGACTGGAACACCAGGTCCAGCGGAACGCCGCGATTCACCGCCTCGATGGAGGTGGTGACGTGGGTCAGCACGCAGGCCTGTGTCGGAATTTCGTAGCGCTGGATGATTGCATCGAGCATTTCCAGCATGGCGCAGATCGACGCGATGCTGTCGGTGGCCGGGTTGATGCCGATCATCGCATCGCCGTTGCCGTACAGCAGGCCGTCGAGAATGCTCGCTGCGATACCGGCCGGTTCGTCGGTGGGGTGATTGGGTTGCAGGCGTGTGGAGAGCCGGCCGCGCAGGCCCAGAGTGCCGCGGAATTTGGTGACCACGCGGATTTTCTGCGCCACCAGCACCAGGTCCTGCACGCGCATGATTTTCGACACGGCGGCGGCCATTTCCGGGGTCAGGCCCGGAGCGAGGGCGCGCAGGCTCTGTTCGTCGGCGGCGTCGCTGAGCAGCCAGTCGCGAAAGCCGCCGACGGTAAGGTGGCTGACCGTTTTGAAAGCCTGTTTATCGTGAGTGTCGATGATCAGCCGGGTGACTTCATCGGCCTCGTAAGGAATCAGGACTTCCTGCAGGAAGTGAGTCAGCGGGATATCAGCCAAGGCCATCTGCGCGGCCACCCGCTCGCCGTCGTTGAGGGCGGCAACGCCGGCCAGAAAGTCCCCGGAGCGCGCCGGGCTGGCTTTGGCCATGACGTCCTTGAGACTGTCGAAGCGGTAGGTCTGGGCGCCGATGGTATGGGCAAATACAGCCATGGGACGGTGTCCTCCTGATTCAATAAATAACCCGAATGCACCGTCGAACCCATGTGGGAGCGGGCTTGCTCGCGAAGGCGGAGTGTCATTCACCACACATGCTGGATGTCAGACCGCCTTCGCGAGCAAGCCCGCTCCCACATGGGGAACTGCGTGCACTTCAATATGGCAGGCGCCGGGAAATCAGCCCGGCGCCGGTGCAACTCAGATGCCTTCGAGCATCGCATCCGCCGGCGCATCGGCGCGCTGCTTGGCGGTCAGTTGGAAATACAGGTAACCGGCCACCATAAAACCGAGGAACACGCAGCCGATCAGCGGGTTGAACCAGGCCATCGCCACCAGGCACACCACGGCCAGAAACAACGCGATCCCCGGTACGATCGGGTAGCCCGGAGCGCGGAAGGTGCGTTCCAGATTCGGCTCGGTTTTACGCAATTTGAACAGGCTCAGCATACTGATGATGTACATCACGATGGCACCGAATACCGACATGGTGATCATCGCAGCCGTCAGCGTCATGCCTTGCAGATTGACCAGGCCGTCGCTGTAGATCGCCGCGATGCCGATCACGCCGCCGGCCAGAATCGCCCGGTGCGGCGTCTGGAAGCGCGACAGTTTGGCCAGCCCTTTGGGCAGGTAACCGGCGCGAGCCAGGGCGAAGAACTGTCGCGAATAGCCCAGAATGATCCCGTGGAAACTCGCCACCAGGCCAAACAGGCCAATCCACACCAGCATGTGCATCCAGGTCGAATCATTGCCGACCACGGCTTTCATCGCCTGAGGCAGCGGATCGTTAATGTTCGACAGTTGGCGCCAGTCGCCGACACCGCCAGCCATCACCATGACGCCGATGGCCAGGAACACCAGGGTCAGAATGCCACTGACGTAAGCCCTGGGAATCGTGCGTTTCGGGTCCTTGGCTTCTTCGGCGGCCATGGCTGCGCCTTCAATGGCGAGGAAGAACCAGATCGCGAAAGGGATTGCCGCAAAGATGCCGGGAATCGAGGCTATGGTGAATTCGTTGGAACCCGACCAACCATTGAGCACGAAATTACTGAAGCTGAAGCCCGGTGCGACCACGCCCATGAACACCAACAACTCGGCGACTGCCAGCACAGTGACCACCAACTCGAAGGTGGCTGCGATGCTCACGCCGAGGATATTCAGGCCCATGAACACGAAATAGGCGCCAACAGCGGCGATCTTCGGATCAAGCTCCGGGTATTGCACGTTGAGGTAGGCGCCGATGGCCATGGCAATTGCCGGTGGTGCAAAGACGAATTCGATCAGGGTGGCGATGCCGGCGATCAGTCCGCCTCTTTCACCAAACGCCCGACGACTGTAGGCAAACGGCCCGCCAGCGTGGGGAATCGCGGTGGTCAATTCGGTGAAACTGAAGATGAAGCAGGTGTACATCGTCGCCACCATCAGTGCGGTGACGAGAAATCCCAGGGTGCCTGCAGTGCCCCAGCCGTAACTCCAGCCGAAATACTCGCCGGAAATCACTAGACCGACGGCAATGCCCCATAGATGCAGAGTGCCGAGTGTGGGTTTGAGCTGTGTAGTAGAAGTCATAAGTCCTCTCTGTCTTTTTTATTGTTTGATCTGTTGGACTTTCGGGTATGGCGTTTAGGTGTGGAACGGGCACGCAAAGCCCATGCCAGACAAGCAGGGCGAGGTAGGTGGTGTCAGTGGAGGCGCCTTCGCGGGCAAGCCTCGCTCCTACAGGTATCACTGATCTGTAGGCGCATGGCTTGCCAGCGAAAGCCGTTACGCGCTATCGCGCCGAGTTAGAAGAAGCCCAACGGATTGATGTCGTAGCTCACCAGCAGGTTTTTGGTCTGCTGATAGTGATCGAGCATCATTTTGTGGGTTTCACGGCCGACACCGGACTTTTTGTAACCACCGAACGCGGCGTGCGCCGGGTACAGGTGATAGCAGTTGGTCCAGACGCGACCGGCCTTGATGGCGCGGCCCATGCGGTAGGCGCGATTGATGTCGCGGGTCCAGAGGCCGGCACCCAGGCCGAACTCGGTGTCGTTGGCGATGGCCAGGGCTTCGGCTTCATCCTTGAAGGTGGTGATGCTCACCACCGGGCCGAAGATTTCTTCCTGGAACACGCGCATTTTGTTGGTGCCCTTGAGCAGGGTCGGCTGGATGTAATACCCGGTCGCCAGGCTGCCCTCGAGTTTTTCCACCTTGCCACCGGTCAGCAGCTCGGCGCCTTCGCCCTTGGCGATGTCCAGGTACGAAAGGATTTTGTCGAATTGCTGCTCGGACGCCTGGGCGCCAACCATGGTGTCGGTGTCCAGCGGGTCGCCACGTTTGATTTGCAGGACCTTCTTCATCACCACTTGCATGAATTCGTCGTAGATCGACTCTTGCACCAAGGCGCGGGACGGGCAGGTGCAGACTTCGCCCTGGTTGAAGAATGCCAGCACCAGGCCTTCGGCGGCTTTTTCGATGAAGGTCGGTTCGGCTTGCATGATGTCTTCGAAGAAGATGTTCGGCGACTTGCCACCCAGCTCCACGGTGGACGGAATGATGTTTTCGGCGGCGCATTTCATGATGTGCGCGCCGACCGGGGTCGAGCCGGTGAAGGCGATCTTGGCGATGCGCTTGCTGGTGGCCAGGGCTTCCCCGGCTTCTTTGCCGAAGCCTTGCACCACGTTGAGTACGCCGGGCGGCAGCAGGTCGCCGATCAACTCCATCAGCACGGTGATGCCCAGTGGCGTTTGCTCGGCCGGTTTAAGGACCACGCAGTTACCGGCGGCCAGGGCCGGGGCGAGTTTCCAGGCGGCCATCAGAATGGGGAAGTTCCACGGAATGATCTGCCCGACCACGCCCAGCGGTTCATGGATGTGATAGGCCACGGTGTTGCCGTCGATCTCGGCGGCGCTGCCTTCCTGGGCGCGGATGCAACCGGCGAAATAGCGGAAGTGGTCGGCGGCCAGCGGGATGTCGGCGTTGAGGGTTTCGCGAACGGCCTTGCCGTTGTCCCAGGATTCGGTGATCGCCAGCACTTCCAGGTTCTGTTCGATGCGATCGGCGATTTTCAGCAGCACCAGCGAGCGAGCCTGGGCGGACGTGGCGCCCCAGGCATCGGCGGCGGCATGGGCAGCGTCCAGGGCCTTTTCGATGTCTTCGGCGGTGGAACGCGGGAATTCGGCAATCGGTTGGCCGTTGACCGGCGAGGTATTGGTGAAGTACTGACCTTTGACAGGCGCGACGAACTCGCCGCCGATGTAGTTACCGTATTTGCTCTTGAACGAAACGATAGCGCCTTCTTGACCTGGGTGAGCGTAACGCATGATGGGTTTCTCCTTGGCTTTTGTGCTTATAAGGGAGGACGCGCTAAAGCGCTGCATTAAGCGTAGAGCAAAGGTCGGGCCAGCGCCTTGCAGGTCAGGTAAATCAAGGCCTTGCGTGTTTTTTGTCGGACGGATGGGCGGTGTTTGTGACACTTGCGGTACAGCTCGTGTGACAGTTTGTACCGTTTGTGGCACGGGCTGTGACTGGCGGGTCTTGTCGGCATTGCAATGCAGGCCAGGCTGGAGGATGCTCGAACCTCCCTCCCCTGTAGGAGCGAGGCTTGCCCGCGAAGGCCATGACGCGGTTTGCCTGATGCACCGCGTTATCGTTCTTCGCGGGCAAGCCTCGCTCCTACAGGGTCGGCATAAACCTCTCGGGGAGAATAATAAGAAATGCACGACAATCATTTGAGTCGCCATGCCCAGCAAGTGCTGACCGTGACCCAAGGTAAATCGCACCTGCACGGTCCCGGTAGCGATCCGTCCATTGCCCGTTCCTGGCTGCGTTGTCTTGAGGATTATCACCTCGACCCGGCCCTGACCATCGCGCCGACGGTGCTGGAACATGGTCGTGTGCTGGAAAGCCGCGAACGCTTGCAGCAAGTGCTGCAGATCGCCGGCAACGAAATGACCAGCCTCCATCAGCAACTTTCCGGCGCCGGTCATGCGGTGCTGCTGACCGACGCCCGCGGGGTGATCCTCAACTGCGTCACCGCGCCCGCCGAACGGAAGATTTTCGAGCGCGCCGGCCTTTGGCTCGGCGCCGACTGGAGCGAAGCCTGCGAAGGCACCAATGGCATCGGCACCTGCCTGGTGGAGCGTCAGTCCCTGACTATCCATCAGGACGAACATTTTCGTGGCCGTCACACCGGCCTGACCTGCTCGGCGAGCCCGGTGTTCGATCCTCATGGCGAGCTGCTGGCGGTGCTCGACGTGTCTTCGGCGCGTCACGAGGTTTCGCGGCAGAGCCAGTTCCACACGATGGCCCTGGTCAATCTATCGGCGAAGATGATCGAGAGCTGTTATTTCCTGCGTTACTTCGACAATCAATGGTTGCTGCGTTTTCACTTGCAGGCTGAATCCGTCGGGCTGTTCAGCGAAGGATTACTGGCGTTCGATGGGGAAGGGCGGATCAGTGCGGTGAACCAGAGTGCGCTGAATTTGCTGGGGCATATTCGTGGCGGGCTGTTGGGCCAACCGGTGGAGGCGTTTTTCGACTGCTCGCTGGATGAATTGCTCGGCCGCGCGAGCGTCAATGCCAGCGCCAGTTGGCCATTGCGCACCCGTGACGGGCGACAGTTATTTGCCGTATTGCGTGGGCAGCCTCGCAGTATTCCGGTGCCGGTGGTGCAAAGTCCGATAATTGCCGAGCGCCCGCGCTTGTCGGGCATTTGCCTGGGCGACGTCGCGTTGCAGGAGGATTTCCGCAAGGCCTTGCGCGTGTTTGAGCGGGACGTACCATTGCTGATCAATGGCGAAACCGGCTCAGGCAAGGAGGCCTTCGCCAAAGCCGTGCATCAGGCCAGTCAACGGGCGGCAAAATCGTTCGTCGCCCTCAATTGCGCGGCGATCCCCGAAAGCTTGATCGAGAGCGAACTGTTCGGCTATCGCGGTGGCAGCTTCACCGGCGCGCGCAAGGAAGGCATGCGCGGCAAGTTGCAGCAGGCCGATGGCGGGACTTTGTTCCTCGATGAAATCGGTGACATGCCGCTGAGCATGCAGACCCGTCTGTTAAGGGTGCTGGAAGACCGTCAGGTGGTGCCGATTGGCGGTGAGCCGGAATCGGTCAATGTGCGGATCATCAGCGCCACTCACCGCAACCTGCTTGAACGGGTGCAGGACGGCAGTTTCCGTGAGGATTTGTATTACCGGCTCAATGGGCTGGAGGTCGCATTGCCGGCGCTGCGTGAGCGCGCTGACAAATCGCAGTTGCTCGACTTTTTGCTGGCCGAAGAGGCGGGTGGGGAAACGGTATTGATCGACGGGCCGGCGCGGCAAGCCTTGCTGGATTTTGCCTGGCCGGGGAATGTGCGGCAGTTGCGCAATGTGCTGCGGACCCTGGCGGCGTTGTGTGATGGTGGGCGGATCGGGCTGGAGGATTTGCCGGCGATGATTCGCCAGGCTCGGCCGGTGACGGCGTCGGCGGTTGAAGAGCCGTCCGAGTATCCGCTGGACGATGCCGAACGGCTGGCGTTGCTGACTGTGCTGGAGCAGCAACGCTGGCAAATGACGCACACGGCTGAACAGCTGGGCGTCAGCCGCAACACCCTCTACAGAAAGCTGCGTAAACACGGTATCGCCCGCTAGGTTATGACTGATCGTTCCCACGCTCTGCGTGGGAATGCCTCCCCGGACGCTCTGCGTCCGCTTTTGGGACGCAGAGCGTCCCTTGCTGCATTCCCACGCAGAGCGTGGGAACGAGCGTGGTTACAGCTAAAGAGTGCGATTTTCCCCTCCCTACGCTAACCTGCGGCCATGTTTTACGAGGTCGACTATGCACATTCATATTCTTGGTATTTGCGGCACTTTCATGGGTTCGATGGCGGTTCTGGCCAAAGAGCTGGGCCATCATGTGACGGGCTCCGATGCCAACGTCTATCCGCCGATGAGCACTCAGCTGCAAGCCCAGGGCATTGAGTTGACTCAAGGTTACGACCCGGCGCAGCTCGATCCAGCCCCGGATCTGGTGGTGATCGGCAATGCCATGTCCCGCGGCAACCCGGCCGTCGAATACGTGCTGAACAAAGGCCTGCCGTACGTCTCCGGCCCGCAATGGCTGGCAGATCACGTATTGCAAGGCCGCTGGGTATTGGCGGTTGCCGGCACTCACGGCAAAACCACCACCAGCAGCATGCTCGCCTGGGTCCTGGAGCACGCCGGCATGAGCCCGGGTTTCCTGATTGGCGGCGTGCCGCAAAATTTCTCGGTGTCAGCGCGTCTGGGCGGCACTCCGTTCTTCGTGATCGAAGCCGACGAATACGACAGTGCATTCTTCGACAAGCGCTCGAAATTCGTTCACTACCGTCCGCGCACGGCGATCCTGAACAATCTGGAGTTCGATCACGCCGACATCTTCCCTGATCTGCCGGCCATCGAGCGGCAGTTCCATCATTTGGTGCGGACCATCCCGAGCGAAGGCCTGGTGATCCATCCGACCACCGAACCGGCCTTGCAGCGTGTGATCGAAATGGGCTGCTGGACTCCGGTGCAAACCACCGGTGCCGGCGGTCAGTGGCAGGTCAAACTGCTCAGCGAAGACGGCTCGAAGTTCGAAGTGA
Organism: Pseudomonas sp. PGPR40; assembly: GCF_022014505.1. Taxonomy (NCBI): domain Bacteria; kingdom Pseudomonadati; phylum Pseudomonadota; class Gammaproteobacteria; order Pseudomonadales; family Pseudomonadaceae; genus Pseudomonas; species Pseudomonas sp. PGPR40. The sequence goes on from NZ_JAKLSP010000020.1 coordinate 115,465, forward strand.
TGTTTGAAGGCGTCGCTCAAGGCGTGGTCGAGTGGGACATGACCGGTCAACATAACGTCGCCAACGCCTTGGCCACCTTGGCCGCCGCGCGTCACGTCGGCGTAGTACCGTCGATGGGCATCGCTGCACTGAGTGCGTTCAAAAGCGTGAAGCGGCGGATGGAAAAAGTCGCTGAAGTCCGCGGTATCACCATCTACGACGATTTCGCGCATCACCCGACCGCCATTGCCACCACCCTCGACGGTTTGCGCAAGCGCATTGGCGACGCGCCACTGATCGCGATCATCGAGCCGCGCTCCAATTCCATGAAGCTCGGCGCTCATCGCGATGGCTTGCCGGAAAGTGTGGTCGATGCCGATCAGGTGATCTGGTATTCGCCGGCCAACCTCGGTTGGGATTTGGGTGCCACTGCAGCGTTGTGCACCGTGCCATCGATCGTCAGCGATTCGCTGGAAGGCATCATCGAGCGCGTGAAGAGCCAGGCCCAGCCCGGTACGCACGTGGTGATCATGAGCAACGGCGGCTTCGGCGGCCTGCACGGCAAACTGGCTGAGGCGCTGCAATGAACAACGGCCCGGAACGCATCACGCTGGCGATGACCGGCGCTTCGGGCGCTCAGTACGGCTTGCGCCTGCTCGACTGCCTGGTGCGTGAAGACCGCGAGGTGCACTTCCTGATCTCCAAGGCCGCGCAACTGGTGATGGCCACCGAGACCGATGTCTCGCTGCCGTCGAAACCGCAGATGATGCAAGCCTTCCTCACTGAATACACCGGCGCCGCTGCCGGGCAGATTCGGGTGTATGGCAAGGAAGACTGGATGTCGCCGGTGGCTTCGGGCTCTGGCTCGCCAGCGGCGATGGTGGTGGTGCCATGCTCCACCGGGACCTTGTCGGCTATCGCGACCGGGTCCTGCAACAACTTGATCGAGCGGGCTGCGGATGTGACCTTGAAGGAGCGCCGCCAGCTGATTCTGGTGCCGCGCGAGGCGCCGTATTCGAGCATTCATCTGGAGAACATGCTCAAGCTGTCGAACATGGGCGTGACGATTTTGCCGGCATCGCCGGGCTTCTATCACCAGCCGCAGACCATCGATGACTTGATCGACTTCGTCGTGGCGCGAATTCTCAACTGTTTGAACATCCCGCAAGACATGCTGCCGCGTTGGGGCGAACACCATTTGAGCAGCGATGAATAAACTGCTGATCATCCTGTTGGCTGTGCAACTGGCGGGTTGCGCCACGGCGCGCACCCTCGATGCCGCCAAGCCTGGAGCGCCGGTGGTGTATTCGGGGACGCGTCTGGATTGGTATGCGATGAACGGCGGTTGCTGCGCCATGGACCGATTCGGTGCAGAAGCGCCGAGTTATCCGGGTGTTGACCTGCCGGCCAGCGTCTTGCTCGACACGCTGCTGTTGCCGCTGTCGTTGTTGACGGTGATTGGCGTTAGTTTTCAAGCGACCGGTGGGTTGTAGCGTTCGGCTGTGAATCGGTGTTGCGCCCTTCGCGAGCAAGCCCGCTCCCACATTTGATCTGTGTCGTTCACAAATCCAATGTGGGAGCGGGCTTGCTCGCGAAGGCGTCCGTTTGGGCGCCGCAGAATCATTTGCCTAACTTGCGCAACTCATCCGATTCGACAATCCGCACGCCATCCTGCTCTTCCAGCGCCAGGCGCCACATCGCTCGGGCCAGTTGGCAGGCTTCGATGCCGTGGTATTTGCCCGGAATCAATCGCGACAACGGACCGGCGACTTTCTCGCCCAGTCGTGGCTCGACACGATCGCCCAATAACAGAGAAGGCCGGCAAATGGTCAGCTGCGGCCAATTCTGCGCGCGCAATGCGTGTTCCATCTCGCCTTTGACCCGATTGTAGAAAATCGAGGATCTGCGATCGGCGCCCAGGGCGCTGATCACGATCAAGTGTCGTGCGCCCATTTCACGCGCACGCTTGGCGAAGGCCACCACCATGTCCAGGTCCACCGCGCGAAACGCTTGCTCGGAGCCGGCTTGTTTGATTGTGGTACCGAGGCAGCAGTAGGCAATGTCGACGCGACCGTTCAATTGCGGCAAAAACTCTGCCGGGTCGCCGACCGGGTTTTCCAGATGAGGATGCTCGGCCAGCGGCCGGCGTGAGGGGGCTAATACCCGTGTAATCGTTGGCTCGTTGAGTAGACGGTCAAGCAAATGTTCACCGGTCAACCCGGTAGCTCCGGCAAGCAATACATGCTGAGGCGTCAAGTACATAGTCATTCCCCCTTGATACTATTCAGCTTAGTTGCTCTTTTCATCCTTGCTGATAGAGACACTTTGCAGGGCCTTTCGTGCCTGCTGTTTGCGTAACGATTGCCAGTGGGCGAGAACGGTTTTCGGAGCCCAGATTTGCGGCTCGGAGGCTTCGAAGTTGTCGGCCAGTTCACGTTCGGCCACGGTGGCCCTGGCCAGTTTGAAGGCTTGCTCCAGATCATCGGTCTGGTTCAGTGCCTGGGCGAACAGCGCGTCGCCGAAATAAGTGAAGTTGGCTTCCTCCGAACACCCAAAGGACACTCGGTCGGCGCGCGAGGCAGTCATGATCAGGGTGCGTTCGTCCTTGAGGGCCGGGATGAAACCGCCGGAATAGCAAGACGAAATCACAATGATCTTGTCACGTTTCTTCAGGGGTGCGAGGACGGCGGCGAGTTCGTCGGCCGGCAGGTCGGCCAGTTCCATGCGTGGCTGGTCGAGTACCAATTCGTGTTCGCTGGTGCCATGGCTGGTCAGGTAGATGAACAGCAAGTCTTCCGGGCCGCTGCGATCGGCCAGGGTCTGGGCGGCGCGGCGCAGGTTCTCCCGGGTGGCCATCGGCCGGTCGCCGAGGTGATCGCGATGGTTGACCAGGCGGATCTGGCCGAAGGCGCCGAAACGGCTGGCGAGCATGTTGGCGACGTAATCGGACTCGCGCAGGAACACGCTCTGCTTGCCGTCACCGCCGACGGTCATGGTGTACAGCTCGACCGCGGGGGTCGAGGCGGGCACGTTGGCCAGTGCATCGTCGAGCAAACGACCCTGGGCCAGCAAGCCGAGTTCAAGGGGATCGGGCAACAACTTGCCGTCGGCATCGCGCACGCGCTGACTATTGACCCAGGTGCCGCTTTGCACCGTGCCATCGGTCAGCACCAAAGTACCCTGGCCCTGATAGTTGTCGCCGTCGAACTGGCCGGTATAGAAACTGCCATCGGCCAGGTTCAAGCGGCCCTGACCGGTGAAGCGCCAGTCGCTGAACTGACCGATGTAGTGACTGCCGTCGGCGCCGATCAACTCGCCCTTGCCGCTGAGCACGCCTTCCTTGAACTGACCGAGCCAGACATCGCCATCGGCGTTCTCGTAGCGGCCCTTGCCGTGCAGTTGATTGTTCTTGAAACCGCCGACATAGATATCGCCATCGGCACTGTTGAAGGTGCCGTTGCCCTCCAACTGACCGTCAACGAAATGCCCGGTGAACTGATTGCCGCTGGCATCGCTGCGCTGGCCTTCGCCGTTGGGTTTGCCGTGGGCGAATTGCCCCTGGTACTGGCTGCCGTCTGCGAGTTCCAGACGACCGAGCCCTGAATATTGATCGGCTTTGAATTCGCCGCGGTAGGTCATGGCGTTTTCTTTGAGGGTGCCTTCACCGTCCCGTCGACCCGCCTTGAAACCGCCGGTATAGCTGCTGCCCGTAGTGGTCAGCGTGCCCTGGCCGTCGAAAAGCCCTTGCTGGAATTGTCCGCGATAGACTTCGCCGTTGCTGCCATGCCATTCGCCCTGGCCATGCCATTGGCCTTTGTCGAACTGGCCGGCGTACCAGCTGCCGTTCGGGTAATCGATGCGGCCCTCGCCTTGCAGCAAGCCGTTGACCAGATCACCGCGATAGCGTCCGCCGTCCGGCAGGCGGGCGTCGGGAGGCAACAGCGATTCGCCATCGCCGCAAGCGGTGAGCAACAGGGTCAGAGCAAGGAGTGCAAGTGGGCGCATAGCGGGATCCGGGCAATTAGGCGACCGAGTATGCCGCAGCTATGTGTCGCATTTATAGAGACACGGCGCAGACACGGCGCGAAACAGCGTGAGCTGCTTCGCATCCGGGATGCTTTACACGAAGCAGAGGGACAGTGGTTCGGCGATATACGCCGGTTTGTCCGACCCTTCGATTTCAAGCGTGGCGGTGGCCTTGAGCAGCCATTGGCCGGGTTTTTTCTCGATGACTTCGTTCATGTCGACCTTGAGTCGAACCCTGGAATTGACCTTCACAGGCTGGATGAAGCGAACGCTGTCCAGACCGTAGTTGACCACCATCTTCGCGCCTTCGGGCAGGATGAGGATGTCTTCCATCAGTTTGGGGATCAGCGACAACGACAGGAAACCATGGGCGATGGTGCTGCCAAAAGGTGTTTGCGCGGCTTTGACCGGGTCGACATGAATGAACTGATAATCGCCTGTGGCTTCTGCGAACAGGTTGATACGTTCCTGATCGATGGTGAGCCATTCGGAACGTCCGAGTTCCTTGCCGACATAATCTTTGAGCTCTGCAACTGGAACATAGGGCATTGAGACTCTCCTTGGGTCATCGGTTTTATAGTTTTCGAGTGGGGGATCAGACCTCCCTGCGAACCACTTTAGATCAACATGGCAAATGGCTCCGGTCAACTATCCATGCTTTTGGCGAATGCCGATTCATAGTGTTGACGTGCTTATAATGCCTCGCGCCTTTTGCAGGAGATGATGGATGTTGTTACGTGGCCTGACCTGGCTGGTGCTGTTTCAATTGCTCGGCACCGCCCTCAACCATCTGATATTGCCTGTGCTGCCGGGGCCGATCATTGGCCTGCTGCTATTGCTGGGATATCTGATTATTCGCGGCCAAGTCGGCGAGCCGCTGAGCCTCGCGGCCAGCAGTCTGCTGCGTTACCTGCCGTTGCTTTTGGTACCGCCGGCCGTGGGGGTGATGGTGTATGCCGCCGACATTGCCGCGGATTTCTGGGCGATCACCGGTGCGCTGGTGTTGTCGTTGCTGCTGTCGATGGCCTTCGCGGGGGTGCTGATGGAGCGCTTGGTCAAGCGTCATGCCCATTCCGAGGACGACCAATGATGTTCGATTGGCACGGCGCCTGGGTGTCGGTGATTCATCATCCGCTGTTCGGTATTGGCATTACCCTGGGGGCGTATCAGTTGGTACTGGCGGTGTTCGAGAAAACTCGCTGGATTTTTCTGCAACCGGTGCTGGTCTCCATGTTGCTGGTCATCGGTGTACTGGTCGGTTGCGGCCTGAGTTACGCCGAATACCGCAAGAGCACCGAGATCCTCAGTATCTTGCTCGGGCCGGCTACCGTTGCGCTGGCGGTGCCGCTGTACCTCAACCTGCGGCGGATCCGTCAGTTGTTCTGGCCGATATTTACTACGCTGGTGATAGGTGGCGTGGTCGCCACGGGCATGGTGGTGTTGCTGGGCTGGTGGTTCGGTGCCGACCACATGATCCTGATGACCCTGGCACCCAAGTCGGTGACCTCGCCGATTGCCATGTTGGTGGCGCAGCAGATCGGTGGCGTCGCGGCGCTGGCGGCGGTGTTCGTGTTGATTACCGGTGTGATCGGAGCGATCTTCGGGCCGAGTCTTTTGACTCGTCTCGGTGTCCATAGCCCAGAGGCCCGTGGTATGGCTCTGGGCATGACCGCCCATGCGGTCGGCACGGCGGTGGCGATGCAGGAAAATGAAGAGTGCGGCGCCTTCGCGGCGCTGGCGATGAGTCTGATGGGCGTGGCCACGGCGGTGTTCCTGCCGTTGGCGGTGTCGATGGTGGTGTAAGGAAATGTCTATGAGTTTGCCGCTTTTTCCGCTGAACACGGTGCTGTTTCCGGACTGCATCCTCGACTTGCAGATCTTCGAGGCGCGCTACCTGGACATGATCGGTCGCTGCATGAAACAGGGCGGCGGCTTCGGCGTGGTGTGCATCCTCGACGGCAAAGAAGTCGGCATTGCCCCCGAAGGCTACTCACGGGTGGGGTGCGAGGCGCTGATCACCGATTTTCATCAGCAGGACAACGGCCTGCTGGGCATTCGGGTGAAGGGCGGGCGGCGTTTTCACGTGGTGCGCACCGAGGTGCAGCGTGACCAGTTGATCGTCGCCGAAGTCGAGTGGCTCAAAGATGAACCCGAGCAACCGCTACAGGATGAAGACGCCGACCTGGTCGCGCTGCTCAAGGCTTTGGCGGAACACCCGATGGTCGAAGCGCTGAGCATGGGCACCGAAGCGACGGGACAACAGTCGCTGGCCAATCAGTTGGCCTATCTGTTGCCGTTTGCCGAGGTGGACAAGATTGACCTGCTGCAACTTGATGATCCGCAGCAACGGCTGGATGCGATTCAGGCGTTGCTGGATGAATTGCAGGGTGAGTTGTTTGCCTGACGTGCGCTAGAAGGTCGCTGGCAAACCAGCTCCTGCAACGGACATCGTGAAAGACACGCACCCGTAGGAGCCGGCTTGCCGGCGAAGGCGCTTTCATCGGCGTTGCATGACGTGAGGCCGTCTTCGCTGGCAAGCCAGCTCCTACAGATTCGGGCCGGGCCAATCCAGCGCAGGCGCTGTCGCAGGCTGAGATATTGTGGTTTTCAATAGGCGTATCTCAACAGCGTCTGCGGCAAATGCCTCAACACAAAGAAACCGAACAACGCCACCAATGATGGCAACACCAGCCACCAGATTTTTGGCGGCATGGCGTTGAGCGGAGTCTGGCGTTGAGTCAGCCATAGGCTGGCCGCACATACGCATGCCGCCAACATCGCGCCGGCCAGTACATCGGTCGGCCAGTGCGCCCCCAGATACACCCGCGACAAGGCAATCGTCAGTGCCGGCAAGCAGCCTACCAATAACCAGGTCAGGCGCATTCGCGGCGGTTGTCCGCGACCAGCCAGCACCGCGAGCGTCAGGAATAGCGCGAAAGAGCCAGAGGCATGGCCGCTGGGCATGCTGTAGCTGGTCAGTGGATCACTCAGCACTTCCGGGCGCACACGGGCGAAAAAGTGCTTGGTCGCGGTGTTGCCCAGCGCGGTGAACAGCAGGGTGCCGCCGGCGAAGATCGCGTGCCGCCATTGTCGTGTCAGCAACAGCAAGACTGTCAGCAGGGCGCTGAACATAAACATGTTGCGGAACTCACCGATCAGCGTGAACACCACGGCCGCCTCATCGAGCATCGGGCTGCGGTGTTCCTGTATCAGCGCCATCAACCCCTGGTCGAGGGCGGTCAGGTGCGGATAGCCGATAAACAGACCCGCCAAAATCAACAGGCTCATGCTGGTAATGAATATCGTGGCCTTGCGATGTCGGCGAAGGCTGCTGGTTGCACTCAGCCCTACCATCACAGCAATGCTGCCCGCGACGATCCCGGCCTCAGGCCAGAAGCCCTCAGGCAACGGCAAGCGAATCGCCGCGCCCGTGGCCCAGCCAGGCAGCAGATAGGCAACGGTCCAGCCCGCGGCGGCCAACAGGCTGACGACGGCAAAGCGCGGGAACGGCATGTCGAACATTCCGGCGACCATCGGCAGCATCGGTCGCAGCGGGCCGATAAAGCGTCCGACCAACAGGCTGGCAATGCCATAACGCTGGAAATAAGCCTCGGCGCCGGCCATCCATTCCGGATGATGACGCAACCCCGGCAAGCGACGGATGTTCTGATGGAAATGTCGCCCTAAGAAGTACGAAACAATGTCGCCCAGCACACCACCGAGGAAACCCAGCAGCAGCGTTTCACCCAACGACAGCGCGCCACTGCCGGCCAGCACCGCCACGGCAAACAGCAACACTGTGCCGGGCACGATCAGCCCGGCAATCGCCAGGCATTCCACACAAGCCACTATGAACACTGCCGCGGCCAGCCACTGCGGATTGACCGTCAGCCAACCAGTCACGCTATCGAGCCATGGGCCCATAAAAACAACTCCATAGAATATTCACTTGACCCAGAAGGGACGAATCTTCCAAAGGCTAAAAGTCCCTGGTCAGTTAAGACACGGAACCCTGTAGGAGCGAGCTTGCTCGCGAAGGCGGCGGTACAGTCAACATTGATGTCGCCTGATATACCGCTTTCGCGGGCAAGCCCCAATGCCAGTCAGTTAAGCCGCGGAACCCTGTAGGAGCGAGCTTGCTCGCGAAGACGGCGGCACAGCAAACATTGATGTTGCCTGACCCACCGCTTTCGCGAGCAAGCTCGCTCCTACAGGGATTCCCGTTTGTCTGTAGTCCGGGCACGTCTCAAGTCAGCAAAAAATAATCGCGACCTTCGACTTGCCCCCGGCGCAGCGGGTTGCGCGTGCAGTAAAGTGCGTAAGCCGCATCAACAAAACGGTACATCAAATGTTCATCGCGCCCGTGGGGAATGCCCAGGCGTGTGGTCTGGATGATGTGGCCGGGCGCAGGCCCGACATCCTCCACCAACAGGACTTCATGGTCGAAGCGCTTGGCATCCCAGACTGGCACCTTCAGCCCCAGCGCCTTGCAGAGCAGCGTCTGTCCGGCACACAGTTTTTGCGAGGGGCGAGGGCGCCCTTGAGCGTCGGGATTGTTCAATAGCATCTGCGCCAGGCTCGCCGGCCCGCTCAATTCATCGACCCATGGATAAGCGGATTTGATCAGCACTGCATTCCCGGGACCCTGAGCGCTGAAGTTCAGGGAATCGCCGCCGCGGGCGTAATACATATAGATATGGCCGCCATCCAGAAATAAAGCCTTACGCTTTTCCGTGTAGCCAAGGGAAGCATGGCTGCCTTTTTCTTCGCAGTAATAGGCTTCGGTCTCGATGATTCGCGCACTGAGCCACAGGTCGCCGACCCGATGACGGATGATTTTGCCCAGTAAATCCCGGGCCAGCGTTTGGGCATCGCGGTCGAAAAATGCATCCGGCAACCCCTTGGGCTGGCGCGTAGCGGACGCAGAAACAGGCAGGTTGGTCATGATGAACAGCGTTTATCAGGGCTGATTGAGTCGTGATGATAACAATTGCAGCTTAATCACGGCTGAACGACGGCAAATTACGCTCGATTTCGACCATCCGCCCGTCACCGCTGTTAGTCCCGGGACGCGACAGCTATAATCTGCCGCTTTCCTCTTTACCAAGACCACAGCAGACCATGACTGAGTCCGTTCTTGACTACATGACCCGTTTGGGGCGCGCCGCCCGCGAAGCTTCCCGCGTGATCGGCCGTGCCAGCACCGCGCAGAAAAACCGCGCCTTGCAGGCGGCTGCCAATGCGCTGGATGCTGCACGCACCGAGCTGACCGCAGCCAATGAACTGGATTTGGCCGCCGGCCGCGCCAATGGTCTGGAGCCTGCTCTGCTGGAACGTCTGGCGCTGACCCCGGCGCGCATCGACGGCATGATCGTCGGTTTACGCCAGGTCGCGGCATTGCCGGACCCGGTCGGCGCGATTCGCGACATGAGTTATCGCCCGTCGGGCATTCAGGTCGGCAAGATGCGCGTGCCATTGGGCGTGATCGGGATCATCTACGAATCACGGCCGAACGTGACCATCGATGCCGCCAGCCTGTGCCTGAAGTCCGGCAACGCGACCATCCTGCGGGGCGGCTCCGAGGCGATTCATTCCAACCGTGCCATCGCCGCCTGCATCCAGCGCGGTCTGGCCGAAGCCGATTTGCCCGCTGCCGTGGTGCAAGTGGTCGAAACCACTGACCGCGCCGCCGTCGGCGCGCTGATCACCATGCCTGAATATGTCGACGTCATCGTGCCCCGTGGCGGCCGTGGCTTGATCGAGCGCGTCAGCCGTGACGCCCGCGTGCCCGTCATCAAACACCTGGACGGCATCTGTCACGTCTACGTCAGTGCTCACGCCGATTTGCCGAAAGCCCAGCGCATCGCGTTCAACGCCAAGACTTACCGTTACGGTATCTGTGGCGCCATGGAAACCCTGCTGGTCGATCAGGCTGTCGCCAAGGAATTCCTGCCGTCGATGGCTGCCCAGTTCCGCGAGAAAGGCGTCGAACTGCGCGGTTGCGAGCGTACCCGGGCGATCGTCGAGGCCGTTGCGGCCACCATCGAGGACTGGCACACCGAATACCTGGCGCCGATCCTCTCGATCCGCGTGGTCGACGGGCTGGATCAGGCCATCGAGCATATTAATAAGTACGGCTCCCATCACACCGATTCGATTGTCAGCGAAAACCTGGCCGACACCCGGCGTTTCGTGGCTGAAGTCGATTCGTCTTCGGTCATGATCAACACCCCGACGTGCTTCGCCGATGGCTTCGAATACGGATTGGGTGCCGAGATTGGCATTTCTACTGATAAGCTGCACGCCCGCGGTCCGGTGGGCCTCGAAGGTCTGACCTGCGAGAAGTACATCGTGGTCGGTGACGGTCAGTTGCGCGGCCAGGAGTCGGTCTGACTTGGGCGACCTTGACCCGTCAACCCAAGTGACCGCCAGCGAGTCCCAGCCTCGACGCATTGGCGTACTGGGCGGGACCTTCGATCCGGTGCACATCGGCCATTTGCGCGGTGCACTGGAAGTCGCTGAATCGCTGGCGCTCGATGAGTTACGGCTGACACCCAGTGCCAGGCCGCCTCATCGCGGTACGCCGCAGGTGTCGGCGAAGGACCGGCTGGCGATGGTCAAGTGCGCGGTGGCCGGTGTGCCACCGTTGGTGGTGGATGCCCGCGAATTGCAGCGGGACAAACCGTCCTACACCATCGATACCCTGGAGCTGATGCGCGCCGAACTGGCCGCCCCAGACCAGGTTTTTCTACTTTTGGGCTGGGACGCATTTTGCGGCCTGCCCACTTGGCACCGCTGGGAAGAGTTGCTCCAGCATTGCCACATCCTGGTGTTGCAACGCCCGGATGCCGACAGCGAACCGCCGGATGCCTTGCGCAACCTGCTGGCAGCGCGCTCGGTGAACGACCCGCTGGCCCTCAAAGGGCCGAGCGGACAGATTGCATTCGTCTGGCAGACGCCGCTCGCGGTATCCGCCACCCAGATCCGTCAACTGCTGGCCAGCGGTAAGTCGGTACGTTTCCTGGTGCCCGACGCGGTCCTGGCCTACATCGATGCGCACGGACTCTACCGTGCGTCGAACTGAAAAAGGGCGCGCTTCAAGGCACGTGAACGCGTGTATCGAAGCGCCCGAACATACGAGCAAAACGAGTTTTATATGACTGACAAAGACGTAAACAAAGTAAAGCGCAAGGGTACATTCAAGAGCGCTCCGCTGCCGGTAGAGGCTCCAACAGGCGTTGCACTGGCCGGCGAAGAGCTGGTCAAGGTTGCCGTAGCGGCCCTGGAAGACGTCAAGGCCCAGGACATTCAGGTGATCGACGTTCGTGAAAAGCAGAGCATCACTGACTTCATGATCATCGCTACCGGTACGTCCAACCGCCAGATCGGCGCGATGCTGGACAAGGTTCGCGAGGCGGTCAAGGCCAAGGGCGTCAAGCCGTTGGGTGAAGAAGGCAAGGGCGACAGCGACTGGGTGTTGCTGGACATGGACGATGTCATCGTGCACATGATGACTGCCTCGGCGCGCCAGTTCTATGACCTGGAACGCCTGTGGGCCGGTGCCGAGCAGAGCCGTTCGGCCAGCGCCGCGCATCACAGCCCGGAAAACACCCATGAGCATTTCACCAAGCTCAACAAAGACCAGCAATAAGGGAACGCTGTGCGACTGCGACTGATCGCCGTCGGTTCACGCATGCCCAAATGGGTGGAAGAAGGCTGGCATGAATATGCCAAGCGTCTTCCGTCCGAGCTGGCGCTGGAACTGGTGGAAATTCCGCTCAATACCCGCGGCAAGAACGCCGACGTGGCGCGCTTTATCCGTCAGGAAGGCGAAGCCATGCTGGCCAAGGTCGGGCCGAATGAGCGCATTGTCACCCTCGAAGTCCACGGCAAGCCCTGGAGCACCGAGCAACTGGCGGTTGAACTCGATCGCTGGCGGCTGGACTCGCGCACGGTGAATTTCATGGTTGGCGGCCCCGAGGGGCTGGCGCCGGAAGTCTGTGCGCGGGCGGATCAACGCTGGTCGTTGTCGCCGTTGACGTTGCCGCACCCATTGGTGCGGATTCTGATCGGCGAACAGCTGTATCGTGCCTGGACAGTGCTGTCCGGCCACCCTTACCACAAGTAGTTCTACCCTCATGCCCCAGCCGATCCGCATCAAGGACCACGAAAAAGACGCCCGTCTGGTGCGTGGCCGCGTCGTGTTCGGGGCCATTGCAGTTGTAGTGCTGATTGGGGTGCTGATCGCGCGGCTGTATTTCCTTCAGGTGATCCAGTACGAGTACCACTCGACCCTGTCGGAAAACAACCGCGTCCATGTGCAGCCGATTCCACCGACTCGCGGGTTGATCTTCGACCGAAATGGCGTGGTGGTGGCCGACAACCGGCCCAGCTTCAGCCTGAGCATGACCCGCGAACGCTCCGGCAACTGGCAGCAAGTACTCGACGTCATCGTTGAAGTGCTGGGGCTGACGCCCGAAGACCGGGTGATCTTCGAGAAGCGCATGCGTCAGGGGCGCCGACCGTTTGAACCGGTGCCCATCCTGTTCGAGCTGACCGAAGAGCAGATCGCCCGCATCGCGGTAAACCAATTCCGCCTGCCCGGTGTGGAAGTGGTCGCGCAGCTGGTGCGTCATTACCCGCAGGGCGCGCACTTTGCGCACTCGGTGGGTTACATGGGGCGGATCAATGAGAAAGAGCTAAAAACGCTGGATCCGGTGGGTTACAGCGGTACCCATCAAATCGGCAAAACCGGTATCGAGCGCTTCTACGAGCCCGAGTTGCACGGTCAGGTCGGCTACGAAGAAGTCGAGACCAACGCCCGCGGCCGCGTGCTGCGGGTACTCAAACGTACCGAACCGATTTCCGGCAAGGACATCGTCCTGAGCCTGGACATCAAACTCCAGGAAGCTGCCGAGGCCGCACTGGGCGGTCGTCGTGGCGCGGTGGTGGCGCTGGACCCGAAAACCGGCGAAGTGCTGGCGATGGTCAGTCAGCCGAGTTTCGACCCGAACCTGTTCGTCACCGGCATCAGCTTCAAAGCCTACTCCGAGTTGCGCGATTCCATCGACCGGCCACTGTTCAACCGCGTGTTGCGCGGTCTGTACCCGCCGGGCTCGACGATTAAACCGGCGGTGGCAATTGCCGGTCTGGATGCGGGCGTGGTCACCGCATCGACCCGGGTCTACGACCCCGGTTACTACCAATTGCCCAACTACGATCACAAATACCGTAACTGGAACCGTACCGGCGACGGTTACGTGGATCTGGACACGGCGATCATGCGCTCCAACGACACCTACTTCTATGACCTGGCCCACAAGCTGGGGATCGATCGGTTGTCGGCGTACATGAGCAAATTCGGCATTGGCCAGAAGGTCTCCCTGGACATGTTCGAAGAATCACCGGGGTTGATGCCGACCCGGGAATGGAAGCGCGCGACCCGGCGTCAGGCCTGGTATCCGGGCGAAACGCTGATTCTCGGGATCGGTCAGGGCTACATGCAGTCCACTCCGTTGCAGTTGGCCCAGGCCACGGCGCTGGTGGCCAACAAGGGTGTCTGGATTCGTCCGCATTTGGCCAAGACCCTCGAAGGGGCGAAGCCGGTGGACGAAAATCCAATGCCGGACATTATCCTGCGTGACCCGTCGGACTGGACCAAGGTCAACCACGGCATGCAGCAGGTGATGCACGGTGCCCGCGGTACGGCGCGCAAGGCGTCCATCGGTGCTCAATACCGGATTGCCGGCAAGAGTGGTACGGCTCAGGTGGTCGCGATCAAGCAGGGCGAAAAGTACGACCGCTCCAAGGTTCAGGAACGTCACCGCGACCACGCCTTGTTCGTCGGCTTCGCGCCGGCCGACAACCCGCAAATCGTGGTGTCGGTGATGGTCGAGAATGGCGAGTCCGGTTCCGGCGTCGCTGCACCTGTGGTGCGTCAAGTCATGGATGCCTGGCTCCTGGACCAGGATGGCCGACTGAAAGCCGAATACGCCAGCCCTATCAGTGCGGAGGCTACGGCCCGTGAATAGTAATTTCGATCGCATGCTCTCCAGCGAGGATGTGATGCGTCGCCGTGCGACGCTGCTGCAGCGCCTGCACATCGATGGCCCGCTGCTGATTCTGCTGTTGATCCTCGCGGCTGGCAGCCTGTTCGTGCTGTATTCGGCCAGCGGCAAAAGCTGGGATCTGCTGGCCAAGCAAGCCACTTCCTTCGGCATCGGCCTGGTGTCGATGATCGTCATCGCCCAATTCGAGCCGCGCTTTATGGCCCGCTGGGTGCCGGTCGCCTATGTAATCGGCGTGCTGTTGCTGGTGATAGTGGATGTCATGGGCCACAACGCCATGGGAGCCACGCGCTGGATCAACATTCCCGGGGTGATCCGCTTCCAGCCTTCGGAATTCATGAAGATTCTGATGCCGGCGACCATTGCCTGGTATCTGTCCAAGCGCACCTTGCCGCCACAGCTCAAGCATGTGGGCGTCAGTCTGTTTCTGATCGGGTTGCCATTCATCCTGATCGTGCGTCAGCCCGACCTCGGCACTTCGCTGCTGATCCTCGCAGGTGGCGCGTTCGTTCTGTTCATGGGTGGCCTGCGCTGGCGCTGGATTCTCAGCGTGATTGCCGCGGCTGTGCCGGTGGCGGTCGGCATGTGGTATTTCGTCATGCACGACTACCAGAAGCAGCGAATCCTGACCTTCCTCGACCCCGAGAGTGATCCGCTGGGCACGGGCTGGAACATCATTCAGTCGAAAGCGGCCATCGGTTCTGGCGGCGTGTTCGGCAAAGGCTGGTTGCTCGGCACTCAGTCGCACCTGGACTTCCTTCCGGAAAGCCACACCGACTTCATTATTGCGGTGATGGGCGAAGAGTTCGGCCTGGTGGGCATCTGCGCATTGTTGCTGATTTACCTGCTGTTGATCGGTCGCGGGCTGGTGATTACTGCCCAGGCTCAGACATTGTTCGGCAAATTGCTCGCGGGCAGCCTGACCATGACGTTTTTTGTTTACGTTTTCGTCAACATCGGTATGGTCAGTGGCCTGTTGCCGGTTGTGGGGGTGCCGTTGCCATTCATTAGCTACGGAGGAACTTCGCTGGTGACGCTACTGTCAGCGTTTGGGGTTTTGATGTCGATCCATACCCATCGCAAGTGGATCGCACAGGTTTGAATAAGGTGAAGATTTCAATGCAAGCAATGCGTGGCTGGGCGACTCGATACGCACCGTGGATCGGCCTGGTAAGCATCCTTGGGGCTGCGCAGCAAGTGTTGGCCGGCGATTACGAAGGCTCACCGCAGGTGGCCGAGTTCGTCGGTGAAATGACCCGCGACTATGGCTTTGCCGGTGAACAGCTGATGGGCGTGTTCCGCGAAGCCGAACGCAAACAGTCGATTCTGGACGCCATCTCCAAACCTGCCGAGCGGGTTAAACAGTGGAAAGAATATCGCCCGATGTTCATCACCGATGCGCGCATCGCCCGGGGTGTGGACTTCTGGCGTCAGCATGAAGTGATCCTGGCTCGTGCCGAGCAGGAATACGGGGTGCCGGCGCAGGTGATCGTCTCGATCATCGGCGTCGAGACCTTTTTCGGTCGCAATACCGGTAATTTCCGGGTGATCGATGCCTTGTCGACCCTGGGTTTCGACTATCCTCCCCGTGCCGAATTCTTCCGCAAGGAATTGCGTGAATTCCTGCTGCTGGCCCGTGAAGAGCAGGTCGACCCGTTGACCCTCAAAGGCTCTTACGCCGGGGCCATGGGCTTGCCGCAATTCATGCCGAGCAGTTTTCGCGCCTATGCGGTGGATTTCGACGGTGACGGCCACATTAATATCTGGAACAACCCGATTGATGCCATCGGCAGCGTCGCCAGTTATTTCAAGCGTCACGGCTGGGTCGCCGGCGAACCTGTGGTCAGCCGCGCCGATGTGCGTGGCGATCAGATAGACGAAGGTTTGACCGCAGGCATCGAGCCGACGAAAACCGTCGGGGAGTTGCGGGCGCTGGGCTGGTCGAGTCATGATGCGCTGCGCGATGATATGCCGGTCACGGCTTTCCGCCTGGAAGGTGACAATGGCCCCGAATACTGGATGGGCCTGACGAATTTTTACGCAATCACGCGTTATAACCGCAGCGTGATGTACGCCATGGCGGTACATCAACTGTCTGAACAGCTGGTCCAAGCACGGGGCGTCAAGTAATGCGGGCATTGCCTATGAATAAACCCCTGAAGCTCATGGCATTCGCCGCGTTGACGGTCCTGGTCGCCAGTTGTTCGACCAGCCGCGCGCCGGCTCAGAAATCCCCGACCGCCGTTCGTTCGGCACCTGGCCTGGATATCAACCGGGCTCACAAGGATGGCGCACCCTGGTGGGATGTCGACGTATCGCGCATCCCGGATGCCACACCGACCCTGCACAGCGGTCCTTATAAAGCCAATCCTTACACGGTACTGGGCAAGACTTATTTCCCGCAGCAAGAGTCCAAAACCTACGTGGCCTCGGGCACTGCGTCCTGGTACGGCACCAAATTCCATGGTCAGAACACTGCCAACGGCGAGGTGTATGACCTGTATGGCATGAGCGCCGCTCACAAGACCTTGCCACTGCCAAGTTACGTTCGGGTGACTAACCTGGACAATAACAAGACGGTCATCCTGCGGGTCAACGACCGCGGGCCGTTCTACTCGGACCGGATCATCGACTTGTCCTACGCAGCCGCCAAGAAGCTCGGCTACGCTGAAACCGGCACGGCGCGGGTCAAGGTCGAAGGCATCGATCCGCAGCAATGGTGGGCCGCCAAAGGCCGTCCGGCGCCCTTGATGCTTAATGAGCCGAAAGTTGCGCAAAATAGCGCCCCGGTAATTACGGCTTCGGCCGGCGCCGTCGAGCAATGGACGCCACCGCCGCAGCAACACGCCGCGGCCGTAGTACCCGTGCAGATCGATGCAAAAAAAAACGCTTCTGTACCAGCCTCTGGCCAGTATCTGCAGGTGGGCGCGTTCGCCAACCCGGACGCTGCAGAACTCCTGAGATCGAAGCTCAGCGGGATGGTGAGCGCTCCGGTGTTCATCAGTTCGATCGTGCGTAACCAACAGACACTGCATCGGGTGCGCCTGGGGCCGATTGGCTCGCCAGGTGAAATCCAGCAGGTGCAGAACAGCGTGCGGCTGGCCAATCTCGGTTCGCCGAGCCTGGTCAGCGCCGAGTGATACGTAGTACTTGATTGACGGTTCGCTTGCGGTTTTGGGGGGCGAACCGGGTTGTTGGCTCGTTGAAGAACAAAAGCCCGGCAAGGGTTGCAGAGTGAGCAACTGAACACGTGACAGCTTTTTAGAGAGTTGTCTGATTAGTTTTGCCTTTGGGCAGTTTCCATTAGCGATTTCGAGAGACGGATGAACATCACCACCTTTGCCAAACGCCTGTGCCTGCTAGTCCCGCTGCTCCTCTCGCCTGCCGCTTTCGCGGTCGAGATGATGCCGTCGCCACCGCAACTGGCCGCCAAAGCCTACGTACTCATGGATGCCAGCAGCGGCAACGTGCTGGTAGAGAACAACGGTGACCAGCGTCTGCCTCCGGCCAGCCTGACCAAGCTGATGACCGCCTACATCGCGACCCTGGAAATCCGTCGTGGCCAGATCGGCGAAAACGATCCAGTGACCGTCAGCGAGAACGCCTGGCGTACCGGTGGTTCGCGGATGTTCATCAAGGTCGGCACGCAAGTGACGGTCAGCGACCTGCTGCATGGCATCATCATTCAGTCGGGCAACGACGCCAGTGTTGCGCTCGCCGAGCACATCGCCGGCAGCGAAGACGCGTTCGCCGACATGATGAACAAAACCGTGGCCGACCTGGGCATGACCAACAGCCACTTCATGAACCCGACCGGTCTGCCGAACCCGGAGCACTACTCGTCGGCTCACGACATGGCCGTGCTGGCTCGCGCAATCATCCACGAAGACCCGGCTCACTACGCGATCTACTCGCAGAAAGAGTTCTTCTGGAACGGCATCAAACAGCCTAACCGTAACCTGCTGTTGTGGCGCGACAAGACCGTCGATGGTCTGAAAACCGGTCACACCGACGAAGCCGGCTACTGCATGGTGTCTTCGGCTGTACGTGATGGCATGCGCCTGATCGCCGTGGTGTTCGGTACCAACAGCGAAGTGGCCCGTGCCGCTGAAACCCAGAAGCTGCTGACTTACGGTTTCCGTTTCTTCGAAACCCAGACCTTCTATCAGAAAGGCGCCGAGCTGGCTCAGGCACCTGTCTGGAAAGGCACGACCAATCAAGTCAAGGCCGGCCTGGCTCAAGACCTGACCATGACTCTGCCAAAAGGCCAGCTGAAAAAGCTCGCTGCCAGCATGACCATGACCCCGCAACTGGTCGCGCCAATCGCCAAGGGCGATGTGATCGGTAAAGTCGAAGTGAAACTGGACGACAAGGTGGTGCACAGCGCCGACCTGATCGCTCTGGACGCGGTCGACGAGGGTGGTATCTTCCGCCGCATGTGGGATAGCATCCGTCTATTCTTCTACGGCTTGTTCAACTGAATTAGTGTGGACCTGCATGGCCCCGTTCCAATCCGGAGTGGGGCCATGTCCGTTGCCACGGCTTACGAGGCCGTTACGCCATGACCGATACCGAAGTAAAGGCGCCTAAGATCGAATTTCCGAACGACGATTACCCTATTAAGGTGATCGGCGATACCGGTGTGGGCAATAAGGACAGGATTGTCGCGATTGTCGAGAAGCACGCGAAGATCAATCATGCCCTTAATGTTGAGCGCCAGAGCACTAATGGCAAGTACACCACGATCCAGTTGCACATCGTCGCCACTGGTCAGGAACAGCTGTACGAAATCAACAGCGAATTGCGGGCTACCGGCTTCGTAAAAATGGTGTTGTGATGTCTGGCACGCTGGGCTTTCGCGAACTCGGCCAGATGGCTTACGAGCCGGTCTGGCATGCCATGCAGCGCTTCACCAATGAGCGCGGCAGCGATGCCGCCGACGAGATCTGGCTGGTCGAACACCCGCCGGTTTTCACCCAGGGGCAGGCCGGCAAGGCCGAGCATTTGTTGCTGCCGGGTGATATTCCGGTGGTTCAGGTCGATCGTGGTGGTCAGGTGACGTACCACGGTCCCGGACAACTGGTGGCCTATCTGCTGCTGGATGTGCGCAAGCTGGGTTTCGGTGTACGTGACCTGGTCAGTCGCATGGAGCAATGCCTGATCGAGCTGCTGGCCAGCTACGGCGTGACCGCGGTGGCCAAGCCGGATGCACCGGGTGTCTATGTCGAAGGCGCGAAAATCGCTTCTCTGGGTCTGCGGATCCGCCACGGTTGTTCCTTTCATGGCCTGGCCCTGAACGTGGACATGAACCTGGAACCGTTTCGACGGATTAATCCCTGCGGGTACGCCGGGCTGGCGATGACCCAGCTGAGCGATCACGCAGGATCGATTGAATTTGCCGAGGTAAGTGCCCGGCTGCGCGCGCAGCTCGTCAAACACCTCGACTATGCTGAGCAGACGACCCTAACGGGCGGAATCGACTGATATGACTACTGATGCAGTGCAAACCATGATCCCGACGCTCGATGTCACCGAGCGTCCGGCCCCGCGTGCCAAGGTTGAAGCCGGCGTCAAGCTGCGCGGCGCCGAGAAGGTTGCACGCATCCCGGTGAAGATCATCCCGACCACTGAACTGCCGAAGAAACCCGACTGGATTCGCGTGCGCATCCCGGTTTCCCCGGAGGTCGACCGCATCAAGGCCCTGCTGCGTAAACACAAGCTGCACAGCGTGTGCGAAGAAGCGTCCTGCCCGAACCTGGGCGAGTGCTTCTCCGGCGGCACCGCCACCTTCATGATCATGGGTGACATCTGCACCCGTCGCTGCCCGTTCTGCGATGTCGGCCACGGTCGTCCGAAACCACTGGACGTCAATGAGCCGGAAAGCCTGGCCATCGCCATCGCCGACCTGAAACTGAAGTACGTGGTAATCACCTCGGTAGACCGCGACGACCTGCGCGACGGCGGTGCCCAGCACTTTGCAGACTGCATCCGTGAAATCCGCAAGCTGTCGCCGAACGTGCAGCTCGAGACCCTGGTCCCGGACTACCGTGGCCGCATGGACGTCGCGCTGGAAATCACCGCCGCCGAGCCGCCGGATGTGTTCAACCACAACCTGGAAACCGTGCCACGCCTGTACAAGGCTGCGCGTCCGGGTTCGGATTACCAGTGGTCGCTGACCCTGCTGCAACGCTTCAAGCAGATGATGCCGCACATTCCGACCAAGTCCGGTTTGATGCTGGGCCTGGGCGAAACCGACGAAGAAGTTATCGAAGTCATGAAGCGCATGCGCGAACACGACATCGACATGCTGACCCTGGGTCAGTACCTGCAACCGTCCCGCAGCCACTTGCCGGTGCAGCGCTTCGTGCACCCGGACACCTTCGCCTGGTTCGCTGAGGAAGGTTACAAGATGGGCTTCAAAAACGTCGCTTCCGGTCCGTTGGTACGCTCCTCGTACCATGCCGACGAGCAGGCGAAACTGGTCAAGGCCGAGCTGATGTCGTCCTGATCCTGTTTTGAGAAAACGCCCGTAAGGATTTTTAACCTTGCGGGCGTTTTTATTGCCGGTGAGTGAACCGCTTTTCGTAGGAGCCAGGCTTGCCGGCGAAGGCGCTCTCAAGGACGCCTTCGCCGGCAAGCCTGGCTCCTACATGTCCGATCTATCTTTGGCTGACTGGCATTGGTGCGACTGACCCTCTTCTGTTTATTCCCATACCTGACTACTGTGTGCTGAAGCGTTCACACAGGGAGATTCATGGATGACCGCTCGACCGACCCATACCCCTTGTCCTCATGTTCCCGTTCCGGCCTTACCGCCTGCAGGGCTGATCGGCGTGATCGCGCCCGCCGGCCCCGCAGCGCTGGACACCGATAAAGCCATTGCCTGGATGCGCGCTCGTGGCTATGCGCTGCACGTGTTTCCCGGCGTTTATGAGCAAGAAGGTTATCTGGCCGGCAGCGATGAGGTGCGGCTCAATGACTTGCATGGCGCATTCGCCGACAACGAGGTCGATGCCATCATCTGTCTGCGTGGTGGTTACGGTACGCCGCGTTTGCTCGATCGCATCGATTTCGAATTACTGCGCAATAACGCCAAGCCGTTCATCGGCTATAGCGACGTCACTGCACTGCACTTGGCCATCAGTCGTTATGCAGGCTTCGTGACCTTCCATGGCCCGATGCTCAACGCTGACCTGCTGGGTGACAAGCAGCAACCTACTGAGTTTTCGTTTTTCAACATGCTGCGCGGACAGGTAAAGGCGGGCAGTGTGCTTTCTCACCCGGTGGCCTGGCCGTTGACCACAATCGAGCCCGGCATCGCTCACGGACGTTTGCTGGGGGGCAACCTGTCAATGATCGCCGCGACCATGGGCACGCCTTACGAGATCGATGCCGAGGGCGTCATCCTGTTCATCGAGGACATTAACGAGCCGCTGTATCGCATCGACCGGCTGCTGACTCATTTGCGCCTGGCCGGTACGTTACACAAGCTGAGCGGGGTTCTGGTGGGGGATGTGGCGGGGGTGGACGTGATCGCGCTGGAGAGATTGCTCAAGCAGACCTTTGCACCGTTGCGCATACCCGTACTGGCCGGATGGCGTAGCGGGCATTGCGATCCGAATTTGACGCTGCCGATGGGCGCGCTGGTCAGGCTGGATGCGGGGGACAAGACGTTGGTGTTGGAGCAGGATGTGGTGATCAGGCGGTAGTTCGTTAGCGCCTGATAGTCAGTCTTCGCGGGCAAGCCTCGCTCCTACAGAGATTGCGTGATCAACGTCCTTCTGTAGGAGCGAGGCTGTTGTGGCTCAATGTTTTTGGACCATGATGTAGGAGTGTCGATCTAAGGAAGCATCATGGGATATCGGGTTGTTAACGCCGAGGAAAAAGCGGAAGCCATTCGCTTGGTT